>NZ_JBIWNX010000014.1:0-69925 GCF_044767415.1 Nocardioides sp. NPDC101246 | reverse complement strand
CGGCCCCGCCCGCCGCCCCCCCCCCCCCCCCCCCCCCCCCCCCCCCGGGGGGGGCGGGCGCCCCGCCCCCCCCCCCCCCCCCCCCCCCCCCCCCCCCCCCCCCCCCCCCCCGGTCCGGTTACCTTGTGGGGGCCTACTCGAACGGGTCGAAGTAGGCGACCGTGGCCGCGTCGATGTTGCTGTCGAGACCGACCGGGTCGAAGGACACGGTGCTCGCGCCGGTGACGTACACCCGTCGCTTGCCGTCGGGCCCGCGGTCGATGGCCACGCCGTTCGCGCCGTCCGGTGCGGCCGTCGCGTCGTAGCCGCCCGACCACACCTGCTCGCCGGTGGTCATGTCGTAGGCGATGGTGGTGTAGTCGTTCTTGGTCGCCGAGTCCGTGGTCTCGCCGGTGACGACCGCGTGCGTGCCGTCCTCGGAGATGGTCACGTCCCAGGGGATGTCGAGCCCGTTGGCGGTGCCGTCGTGCTGCGCCGCCCAGACCTGGTCGCCGGTGGCGACGTCGTACGCGACGGTGGCGTAGTCCATGTTCGTGGCTCCGTCGACGTTGCCGGTCACGACGATCGTGCTGCCGTCGGGGGAGACCTCGGTGCCGCGGGGTACGTCGGTGCCGGCTCCGCCGTGCTCCGCCGACCACTTCTCCTCGCCGGTGGCGAGGTCATAGGCCACGGTGTTCCAGTCGACCTGGCGGTCGGTGTTGCTGACCACGCCGGAGACGATGGCGGTGTCCCCGACGATCTGGACCTGGTCGGAGATGTCGATACGACCCTCGGTCCCGTTGCGCAGGGCGTCCCACAGCTGCTTGCCGGTCGCCGCGTCGTAGGCGGCGGTGCCCCAGTCGGTGAGGCCGGTGTCCTGGCCCCGGCTCTGGCCGGTGACGACGATCGTGCTGCCGTCCTCGCTCACCCCGATGGCCCGGGCGTCGTCGGTGCCCTGGACCGGGTCGTCGTAGCGCGAGATCCACAGCTGCTCGCCGGTGGCGGCGTCGTAGGCGACCGTGGCGTAGTCGAGGAGGGTCTCGCCCACGGTCTGGTAGCCGGTGACGTAGATCCGCTTGCCGTCGGGGCTCACCACCAGGTCGTTGATCGTGTCACTGCCGTGACCAGGGCCGTCCAGCCTGGTGTTCCACTTCTCGGCGCCGGTGGCACCGTCGTAGGCGATCGTGACGTAGTCGCCGCCACTGGTGCCGGCCACGTAGATCGTCTCGCCGTCAGGGCTCATCCCGAAGCCACCCGGCTCGTCCGAGCCGCCGTTCGAGCCGTCCCACTGGACCTCCCAGATCGGGTCACCGGTCTTGGGGTCGTAGGCCGCGGTGAGGAAGTCGGTCACCAGACCGCCCGCCACCGGCGGGGCGCTGAACCCGCTCATGTAGAGCCGCGTCCCGTCGGGGTGCAGGAGCAGGTCGGAGCCGGCGTCGGTCGAGCTGCCGAAGACACCGCGCTCGCCGTCGTAGCGGGTCGCCCAGTCCTCCTCACCCGGCCGCTTGGCGCGCAGCACGATGGGCGAGCGGACCTTGTGCGATCCGTCGGTCCAGGACAGCTGGCCGCCGAGGTAGCTGAACAGGGCGGCGTCCTCGAGGGTGAAGGTCACGGTGAAGGTCGCGCTCTCGCCCGGCTCGATCGTGAGCCTGCTCGGCTTGACGTCGACGTCGACACCCTCGAGCCCGGTCACCGACGCCTTGTAGGTCGCCTTCTTGCGGCCCACGTTGGTCACGGTGCGGGTGACGGTCTTCTCCTTGTCGAGCAGCCCGATCCCGATGGACGGCGTGTTCAGGTCGCTCGGGTCGAGCGAGCGGCCGGAGGCCTCGAGGTCGTCACAGGTGCTGTCGAGCACGCCGTTGGTGGATCCGCACAGGAAGGCAATCCAGTCGTTCGTGCCGCTGTCGTAGACGAGACCGGGGTCGGCCGCGGAGTTGGGCTGGACGTGCCCGGCACCCTGCTTGAAGATCACCTTGGGGTCGGTGGCCGCCCCGTCGCGTACGTCCGAGCCGGTGGTCATCAGCGCGGACTTGATCGCCATCGGCGACCAGTCGGGGTGCAGGTCCTGGAGCAGCGCGGCCAGGCCGGCGACGTGCGGCGCGGACATGGAGGTGCCGCTCATCAGGTTGAAGTCCATGCCGCCCTGTCCCGGGGGAGCGACCGCGGCGAGGATGTCCTGCCCGGGTGCGATCACGTCCGGCTTGAGGAGGTCGCCGTTGCCGGCCACGAGCGGTCCGCGGGAGGAGAACTCGGCGGTGTAGGGCGCGTCCCCACCACGCTGGATGGTGGCGGCCTCGATCGTCGCGGTGGCACCGGAGGTGGCGGCGTACGCGCTGATCGCGCTCCACTCGGTGTCGGCCAGGTGCACCGTCGGGACCGAGTGGAAGTCGGAGTTGAGCGAGTTCTCGTAGGCGTTGACGAAGATCATCCCGACCCCGCCGGCCTCGGCGACCGCGCGGCTGGAGTTGACCCGTGCGATGTCACCGCCGCGCTGGCACAGGACGATCTTTCCGGCCACCTTGGCCGGGTCGAGCGCCGGCTTGTCCTTGTTGTCGCTGGCCGGGTAGCAGCGCGAGCCGGCGGTGATCGACACGCCCGGGAGCCGGGCCGCGGCACCGGTGATGAGCGGGGCCGGTCCGACGCTCTCGGGAGCGACCGAGGCGCCGGTGTAGCGGCTGCCGTTGCCCAGGGTGACCGCGCCGGAGGTGGTGCGGTCGTGGGTTCCTGCGGCGACGGTGGTCAGCCACGGTCCCGGGTGGGCGACGGTGGATTCCGTCGGGCCGGAGTTGCCGGCCGAGGCGGACACGAAGATCCCGGCCGCGGCGGCGTTGAGGAACGCCACCTCGGACGGGTCGAGGAAGTCGGTGCTGGTGCCGGAGACCGAGTAGTTGATGACGTCCACGCCGTCGGCCACGGCCTGGTCGATGGCGGCGACCATGTCGGAGTTGTAGCCGTTCGCGGTGGTTCCGTCCTCGGCGGACCACAGCGCCTTGTACGCCGCGATCCGTGCCCGGGGCGCGATGCCGGTGATCTTGCCGAACGCCGCCGCGGGTCCGGTCACCTTGACGCCGTGGTTGCCGCCGGAGGTGGACGCGGTGTGGGTGCCGTGACCGTTGTAGTCACGTGGCGAGTTGAACTCCCAGGGCAGCTCCGCATCGATGCCGGCATCGCCGCCCCAGCCGTCGTTGAAGTAGCGAGCCGTGATCAGCTTGCTGTTGCAGCTCCTGGCCTTCCAGGAGTCGTCGCCGACGGTCTCGGGCGTCTCGCAGGTGCCGCGGAAACCCTTCGGCTTGCCGTGGTAGGTCTTCTTGCCCCGTTCGTCGCGGTCCGAGAAGCTCTTCGACTCCGGCCAGATGCCGCTGTCGATCACGCCGATGACGATGTCCTCGCCCGCGCCGTCGCCGTGCTTGCCGCCCTCGGGCCCGCCGAGCTTGTCCCACAGGCCGTCGCGGTCATCGAGGCCGAGGAAGCTCGCCGTCGACGAGGTGTCGGCCTCGACCTTGGTGTCCTCGTGGATGGCCACGACGCCGGGCTGGCCGGCCAGCTCGGCGGCCTGGGTGCCGCTCAGGTCGGCGGTGAAGCCGTTGAAGGAGTAGACGTACTCCTGGGTCGGCTTGCCGCCCTTGACCTTGGTCAGGGCCGAACGCTGCCGCTCGCGCAGATGGTCGGCGTAGTCGACCGTCTCGCTGGCGGCCGGATCCACCTTGGCGCCCGCGCCCGGCTTCGTCGCCGAGTAGCCCTTGACGTCGCCGTTGTAGGTGGCGACCGGGTCGAGCGCCATCTGGACGATGTACGTCCCGCGCTTGTCGCCCTTCGCCTTGGCCGCCGCGATGTCGGCCGCCTTGGTGACCTCGACACCGCCGGCGTCACGGCTCAGCGCGCCGCTGGTGATGGCGCTGGTGTGGGTGGCCTCGGGGTTCTCGGCCGGTTCATCAGCCCTCGCATCGGGGGCCATCGTGGTGACGAGGGCCGTCGTCGCGGCCAGCGCCAGCGAACGACGGACCCACCGTCGGATCGGGGGATTGCCCTGCATGTCCTGCTCCTCGCATCCTGCTTCCACGGCACGTGGAAGGGGTTTGGGGGAGGCTATGCGTGGAAACGATGGGGACACATCCGTGTCCTACACTGAGGATTGCTCAGACCAGTGGGAGGACGCTTGATGGACGCTCTCACGTCTCGAATCCTGGTCGGCCGCGATGCCGAGCTGGCACAGGTCAGGTCCGCGATCGATGCGGCACCGGCCATCGTAGTCATCGAGGGTGAAGCCGGGATCGGCAAGAGCCGTCTCGTCGGTGAACTCATCGACGACGATCCGAAGCGGCTCTTCCTCCTGGGACACTGCCAGCATCTCCTGGACCCGTTTCCGCTCGGCCCGGTGGTCGATGCGCTGCGTGGTCACGCCGACCGGATCGAGAGGTCGGCTCTGAGCCCGGTGGTCGGGTCCCTGGGTGCCCTGGTCCCCGAGGTCGCCGACCGCCTCCCGCCGCCACCGGAGCCGCTGGCCGACCAGCAGGAGGCCCGGCACTGCACCTTCCGGGCGGCGACCGAGCTGCTCGGACACCTGGCCCCGGGCGTGCTCGTCCTGGAGGACCTGCACTGGGCCGACCGCGTCACCGTCGACTTCCTCGCGTTCCTCGCCGCGCACCAGCCGCCCGACCTCTCGATCCTCGTCACCACCCGGCCCGAGGCCGCTGCCCCGCTGGTCCGGGAGGCCTTCGCCCGGGCGGTCTCCGGGCCGGCGCGCACGGTCACGCTGCGCGAGCTGGGGCCGGACTCGGTCGGCGAGCTCGCCCGGACGATCCTGGCCACCGACGTACCGCAGGAGACCGCCGCGGCGCTCTTCGAGGTGACCGGTGGCGTCCCGTTCGTCGTGGAGGAGGTGCTCCGCACCCTGCTCGAACGCGAGCCCGCCGCCGAGATCCCGCGGCATCCCGACGCGATCGCCGCGCTCTCGGTCTCCACCGCCCTGCGCGATGTCGTACGCGAGCGCGTGGCCGCCCTCGACGCCTTGGCCGTCGAGGTGCTGGGCGCCGCCGCGGTCGCCGACCAGACCGTCGATGCCGGGCTGATCGCCGAGGTCACCGGCCACGACCTGCGCAAGGTCGCGCGGGCGCTCGACGCTGCGTACGCGATCGGGCTGCTGCACGACCACGAGGGGCGGGGCAGGTTCCGTCACGTCCTCGCCCAGCAGGTGGTCTACGACGAGGTGCCGCCGCAGACGCGCCGCTGGCTCCACCTGCGCACCGCCCAGGTCCTGGAGGAGTCCGACGGTGTGGCCCGCTCGGCGCGGATCGCGCACCACTACCAGCGGGCCGGTCGCCCGGCGGAGTTCGTACGCCATGCCGAGGCCGCCGCGGACGAGGCGATCCGGCGGGGCAACGACGCCGTCGCCGCCGACCTGCTGCGCCAGGCGACGGCGGACATGGCGAGCCTGCCGCCCGAGACCCGGGTACGCCTGGCGACCAAGCTCGGCCGGGCCGCGGTCGACGGCCTCGCCCAAGCGGAGGCGATGCCGATCCTGGGCCGCCTGCTCGACGAGGAGGATCTGCCGCCGCGGGCCCGCGGCGAGCTCCGGTTCGCGCTCGGCCGGCTCCAGCGACAGCAGGGACACGCGCGCGACGGCTTCCGCGCGATCGAGCGCGCCGTCCCGGACCTCGAGGGACGCCCCGATCTACAGGCGCGAGCCCTTGCCGTCCTGGCGGTGCCCGAGACCGTGGTCGACGTGTCGATCGCGACCCATCTCGAGCGCTGCGAGCAGGCCGAGGCGGCGGCCGAGCGCGCCGGCGCGGCCGACGTCGGCCTCTCGGTGCTGATCACCCGCGGCTCGCTCCTCCTGGAGCAGGGGCGACCGGAGGCCTGGGACCTGATCGATGCCGTACGCCGCGACGGCGTGCTGATCACCCACCCCCGTGAGCACGCGCGGGCCGCGGTGAACTGGGCCCAGGGGGCGCTCCACAGCGGTCACCTGCGACGTGCCGACGAGCTCGTCGCCGAGGGCCGCGCGGTCGCCGAGGCGGCCGGGTTCGAGCGAGTCATCGAGGTCTATGCCCTGGTCAGCGCGATGGCCGACTACGAGAGCGGCCGCTGGGACGGGCTGGCCGACCGCGTACGGGACCTCGCCACGCCGGGGCTCGGCTTCGGGGCCGCCTCCCTGGACGCCCGCCTGCTGCACGGGCTCGTGCTGACCGCGACCGCGACCGGGACCGACGCGCGCGAGCAGCTGGCCGGGGTGATCGCCGAGTGCGAGCGGGTCGGTTCGGTCTGGCCGCTCATCCCCGCCCAGACCGCGCTGTCGCGGCTCCTGCTCTCCACCGGCGACGCCCACGGAAGCCTCGCCCAGGCGCGGGCCGCGGTCGACCAGGCCGGTCGCAAGGGTCTCTACGCCTGGGCCGCCGCCCCGATGCTCTGCCTGGTCGATGCGGCCGTCGCGATCAGGACGGTGGCCGAGGTCCGAGCCGAGGTGGCCGACCTGGCCCGCCATCTCGGTGACGCCGACGCTCCGGCCGCGCTCGCCGCGGTGCGCACCTGCGAGGCGCTGGTCGCCCAGGCGGACGGGGAGGCGGCGGCCGTCGAACGGCTGCTGGCCTCCGCTCGCCACACCGCGGCCGCCGCCGGACTCGTCTACGTCGCGGCACAGGTCGAGGAGCGGCTCGGCGACTGGCGGTGTACGCAGGCAGCGGACTCCGGCCCGGCGCTCCTCGAAGGCGCGCTGCGCACCTACGGCGGACTCGACGCCCGGCGTGACATCGCCCGGGTCACCCAGCTCATGCGTCGCCACGGGGTGGCCGTTCCCTACCCGTGGCGAGGCGGGCGCCGCGGGCACGGCACCGACCTCTCCGACCGGGAACGGGAGATCGCGCTGCTCGCCGCCGCAGGACGTACGAACCGCGAGATCGCCGCCGAGCTGTTCCTCTCGCCCCGCACCGTCGAGACGCACATGTCGCACGCGCTGCGCAAGCTCGGGCTCCGCTCACGCGAGGAGCTGCGGCGAGACAGCAGCGTGCTCAGCCTGGACGGGGAAGAGGCCGGCCAATGAGTCGGCTCGTGAGTCGGCCCGTGAGTCGGCTCGCAAGCGGGGCCGCGGTCTGTGGGCGCCCGGCGTAGCCTGGGGGTATGAACCCGGACGACGACCTGTACGCCGAGATCCCATCCCTCGATGAGCGGTCACGGCGAGCGCTCAAGGTCGCCGAGAAGTGGATCGGGGAGGGCATCGCGGGTGTCGCGATCGGTGCCGCCGAGGATGGGGGACCGGCGGTGGTGGTCTACGCCCTCGACCCGGCCTCGGCGGCGGTGAGGTCCCTGCCCCAGGAGTGCGAGGGCCTACCGGTGAAGGTGGAGACCGGAGATGCCTTCAGGACCGAGGACTGACGGCATCTCCGGATCCTCAGCCGATCACGGCCAGACACGCACCTGAAGGGCGAGCTGGACCAGCGCGATCGGGTTCAGGATCGTCGCCACGCTCGATCCCGCGAAGAGCAGCCCGACCGGGTTGTTCTGCAGGTCGAGCACCATCGAGCCGGAGTCGCCACCGGCCGACATGTTGGTCGTGATGATCTGGTTGCAGAACTTCGCGACCCTGCCGCCGCCGTAGTTGACGTTGACCGTCGCCGCGATGGCGGTGACCCGGCCGGTGGTGAAGTTCGTGGTGCGACCGGACTTCTTGAGGAGCATCCCGACGGTTGCCGCCTTGGCGGCGGTGGCCGGGTAGCCGTTCCAGTAGACGTCGCGGTCGATCATGTGGAACGGCACCTCCGCGACCGCCGCGTCCACCGAGTTGCAGGTGCCGTCGAACCTGATCGGCACGAACCGGGCCAGCCGACCGATCACGTCAGCCGGCGCCGTTCCCCCGTCGAACGGGCCGGGCTGCAGGATCGGGTCGCCGATGCTGGCGTTGTTGGAGTTGGCGAGCACGTGGTTGTTGCTCAGGATGTAGTAGCGCGGCGGGATCCCCGGGACGGGGTTCAGGTCGTACGCACCCGCGCCGATCGTCCCTGCGGTGATCTTGAAGTGCCCGACGCTGAAGCCCGGTCGAGCCGGACGGATCCGGGTCGCCAGGGTCTGGGCGTCGACCTCCTGGGTCTCCATGAGCTCCGGGCTGCCGCCGGCGAACAGCTGCCCGACCTCGAGGACGTCGGTCGGCTTGCCGTCGACCGTCTTCGGGATGGTGTTCGCCCGGCTGACCAGGTCGGTCGGCATCTTCTGGCTGACCAGCACCATCACGCTCGGCGTCTCGGTCTGCTCGCCGCCCTTGATCTTGAGACCGACCCCGACGCCGACCACGTTCTCCCTGCCGAGCAGGCCCTCCTCGGCCGAAGCCTTCGACCCGGCCACGGCGGTGAGCTCTTCGGGCACCGCCTCTGACTGTGCCATGAACAGATCTTCGTTGTTCATGTTGATTCCCCCTGTGGGCCTCGGGTTCCGGACCTTCCGGAACGACGACCGAAGCCTCATTTTCGAGGAGCGGCGACGGCTGGCCCTGATACGCGGGAGCACCGGTCTCGTGGGCCCACTTGATGACCCGGGCAGCTGTGCTCAGGAGCGCTCGGGCGCGGAGGAATCGGTCACGGCGACCTCGCGCCGCCACGCCGCGATCGCGACTGCACCGAGCAGCACCGGCGCGCCCACGGTGAACACCCGCCACACGATCAGCGCGGCCACGGCCGCCCCCTCGACCTGGGGGCCACCGGCCTCGACCAGGGCGGCGAGGATGAGGGCGTCGACGATGCCGATCCCCCAGAGGGGGAACACGGTGAACGGGAAGGCGAACAGGTAGGCGATCGCGATCCACACCAGACTCACCTCGTCCGCGGTGACGCCGACGAAGCGCAGGCACAGGACGAGCGCGGCGAGGTCGACGACCATCATGCCGACCTGCGAGAGGACGGCCAGGGGGAACCCGCTGTGGAACCGCTCGGAGATGTCGGCCCGGAAGCTCTGGCAGGCGTCGGCCCAGCGATCGGGGTCGACCGATCTCCGAAACCGGCGCACGATCAGCCCAGCGCTGGTTCCGACCGCGCGCGCGAGCGGGTCGCTGCGTACGATCAGGAGAACGGTCACGAGGACGCCGACCGCGATCGCGATGCTGAGCAGCTCGACCCACCGCAACGACGGGTCCTCGCCGAGGCCCAGCAGCAGCATGAATCCGACAAGCGGGCCGGAGAACCTCGCGACGTAGAACGTCAGCGAGTTCATCACCGTGCCGGCGAGGCCCTTGGCGGGGCTGACTCCCCACGACTTGAACATCGCGACCCGCAGCGCGATGTCGCTCGGTGGTGGACCGATGAGGTACATCAGCGTCGCGCCGAGGTCGTTGATGGTGGCGCGGTAGAACGTCACGCCGCGGATGAAGAAGCTCAGAGGCATCGCCAGCAGGATCTGACGAACCAGCACGACGGCGAGCAGCACGATGTAGTGCCACCAGCTGAGGTGCCTCAGCGCGTCCCGGGCTGCCTCCCAGTCGACCCGCCCGACCAGGCGTACGACGATGACGGTGCTGAGCGCCGCCACCACCAGCAGGACGATGCGCGTGATCCAGGCGCGACGTCCGGGACGGGCGTCGCTGACGTCGGGGCCCTCCGGTGTGCTCACTGCGTGGCCGCGATGGCTCAGAAGTCGACTGGATCTCGGCTGATCGGGCAGGTCATGCAGTGTCCGCCACCGCGGCCCCGGCCGAGCTCGGCGCCCACGATGGTGACGACCTCGACCCCGGCCTTGCGCAGCAGCGTGTTGGTGAGGGTGTTGCGGTCGTAGGTGAACACCACGCCGGGCTCGAGAGCGACCGCGTTGTTGCCGCTGTCCCACTGCTGTCGCTCGGACTGGTAGACGTCCCCGCCGGTGTCGATCACCTGGATCGCGGACAGCCCGAGCGCCTGCGCCACGACGTCGACGAAGGCCGCGTCGCCGTGGTCGATCACCTCGACCCCGGGTGGCAGGTCGGAGGGCACCAGGGTGAAGGTGTGTACGGCGTCCATGATCGTCGGGTACAGCGTGACGATGTCGCGATCGACGAACGTGAAGACGGTGTCCAGGTGCATCGCGGCCCGCAGCTTCGGCATTCCCGCGACGATCACCTTCTCCGCGGCTCCCTGCTCGAAGAGGGCCTTGGCGACCTGGGTGATCGCCTGGCGCGAGGTGCGCTCGCTCATGCCGACGAGCACGACCCCGTTGCCGACCGGCATCACGTCGCCGCCCTCGAAGCTGGCCTGCCCCCACTCCTTCTCGGGGTCGCCCCACCACACGGTCGAGCCGACGTAGTCGGGATGGTGCTGGTAGATGGCCTTGTAGAGGAGCGTCTCGTCCTTGCGGGCCGGCCAGTAGAGCGGGTTCATGGTCAGCCCGCCGTACAGCCAGCAGGTCGTGTCCCGGGTGTAGAGCGTGTTCGGCAGCGGGGGCATCAGATACTCCCGGGCACCGGTCGACTCCCGCGCGAGGCCGACGTAGTCGGAGCGGAAGTCGCCGGGCAGGTCGTTGGTGGCGAGGCCGCCGATGAGGAACTCCGCCAACTGCCGGTCCGAGACCGACTCGAGGTAGGTGCGGGTGTCGTCGACCAGGCCGAGGCCGACCTGGTTCGGCACGATCTTGCGATCGAGGATCCAGTCCTTGGCGCCGGCCACCGCCAGCGTCTGCGCCAGCAGGTCGTGCAGCTCGACGACCTCGACACCACGCTGGGTCAGCTTGTTCACGAAGTCGGCGTGGTCGCGCTGGGCGTTCTCGACCCACATCACGTCGTCGAAGAGCAGCTCGTCGTTGTTGCTGGGGGTGAGCCGGCGGTGGGCCAGGCCCGGTGCGCAGACGAGCACCTTCCTGAGCCTGCCGACCTCGGAGTGGACGCCGTACGCGGGCTCCTGCTCGGACA
Organism: Nocardioides sp. NPDC101246; assembly: GCF_044767415.1. Lineage (NCBI taxonomy): Bacteria > Bacillati > Actinomycetota > Actinomycetes > Propionibacteriales > Nocardioidaceae > Nocardioides > Nocardioides sp. NPDC101246. Next base: position 59,091 of record NZ_JBIWNX010000014.1, on the reverse strand, counting down.
TGGGATGCCTTTCTGTTGGGGACGGAGGTCTGTCGGGGACGGAGATCAGAGGGAGATCCAGCCGGACCACAGCCCGAAGACGCCGAGCGCCGCTCCGATGAGGATCGCGCCGAACAGCGCGATCTCGGTGGGGCTGAAGATCCTCCTGCCATGCTCGCTGCGTGCCTTGATGTAGAGCAGCGAGGCCGGCGCGAGGATCAGCGTCATCAGCAGCACGAACTTCAGCCCAGCAGCGTCGAAGAGGAAGATCGTGTAGACGGTGGCGATGCCGGCCACGATCGTCTCCTTGCGACGTACGCCGGCCGGCACTCCTTCGTACGCCTCGCCCGTCAGGCCGAGCTTGAGTGCGTACGCGGCGGCGAGCAGGTAGGGCAGGATCGCCAGGCTCGTGGAGAGATCGAGCATGAAGTTGAGCGCGTCGTTGACGAACAGCGTGAGCGCGAGGAGCCCCTGGACGCCCAGCGAGGTCACCACGAGCGCGGTGATCGGGGTGCCGTTCCGGTTCTCCTGACCCAGGAAGGCGGGCATGTCGTCGGCGCGGGCCGGGATGTACATGACCTCCGCGGCCATCAGCGTCCAGGCGAGGTAGGCGCCCAGGACCGAGACGACCACGGCCACGCTGATGAACACCTCGCCCCAGTCGCCGACCACCGACTCGAAGACCCCGACCATCGACGGCTGCCGGGTGGCGGCCAGCTCCGGCTGCGGGACGACGGAGTAGCTGGAGAGGGTCACCAGCGCGAAGATCGACAGCACGCTGAGGAAGCCCAGCACCGTCGCCTTCCCGACGTCCGCACGCTTCTTGGCGTAGCGGGAGTAGACGCTGGCCCCTTCGATGCCGATGAAGACGAAGGTGGTGATCAGCATGGTGTTGCGGATCTGCTCGTCGAGGCTGCCGAGATCGCCGTAGCCGGTGGCGACCCAGTTGTCGGCGAAGACGCCGGCGTCGAAGGAGATGAACAGGACCACGATGAAGACCAGGATCGGCAGGATCTTGAAGACCGTGACGATCCGGTTGATCACCGCGGCGTCCCGGACGCCGCGCGCGATCAGATAGTGGAAGAACCACACCCCGGTGGTCCCCAGCGTGACCGCGAGCACGGTGTCGCCGTCGCCGAACCCGTCGAAGAACGCGCCGATCGTGGCGCCGATGAAGACCCAGTAGAAGGTGTTGCCGGCCACGGCGCTGGCCCAGAACCCGATCGCGGAGTTGAAGCCCGCGTAGTCGCCGAAGCCGGCCTTGGCGTAGATGAAGACCCCGGAGTCGAGCTCGGGCTTGCGGATCGCGAGGCTCTGGAACACGAACGCCAGCATGAGCATCCCGGCTCCGGCGATCGCCCAGGCGATCAGTGAGCCGAGGATGCCGGTGGCGACCCCGAATCTTGCAGGCAGTGAGAAGACGCCCGCGCCGACCATCCCGCCCACGACCATCGCGGTCAGGGTGGGGAGACTCATCTTTGCTGCAGCGGGTGCCTCGGTGGTGGCCGCGTCAGAACTCATGCCCTCGATCTGATGTCCGATCCGATCCGTCCACCTCACCCATAACGTGTGATCCGTCCCGAATCGTCTGCGACGAGGCTGGGATGGTCCTGTGAAGGGGGAGACGACGATGGGCTTTCGAGACCGACGCGAGAAGCGCCAGGAGGAACGCGAGGCCTTCGGGCGCGGCGGGAGCGCCAGCCGCTTCCAGATGCGCCAGAAGATGATCTCGATCGGTGACGACTACTGGATCGAGAACGAGGACGGCGACCGCGTCTTCCGAGTCGACGGCAAGGCGCTGCGGCTGCGGGACACGTTCGATCTCGAGGACGCCCACGGCAACAAGATCTGCCGCATCCAGACCAGGGTCCTGCACATCCGGGACTCGATGGCGATCGAGGACGCGGACGGCGAGAAGCTCGCGCTCGTGCACAAGGCTCTCGTCTCGCCGCTGCGTGATCGCTGGAAGGTCGACCGCGAGCAGGGTGAGGACTGGACGGTCCAGGGCAACATCGTCGACCACGAGTACGACATCGAAGCCGACGGACGCAAGATCGCCGAGGTGTCCAAGAAGTGGTTCCGTGTCCGGGACACCTACGGTGTCGAGGTCGCACCCGGCGAGGAACCGGCGCTCATCCTGGCGGTGACCGTCGCGGTCGACGCGATGGTCCATCCCGCGAAGTGAAGCGGTCGACGTGCTGCGAGGCCAGCTGCGCGCGCCGTTCGCGGCGACGGCCGGCATGGTGGTGCTTCTCTGGGCGTCGCTGACCCCGTCGTTGATGCCGCGGACCGCGCTCTTCCAGGCGCTGCTCACCGCGTTGTGCATGCTGGCCGGGTACGGCGCGGGCGCGTTGGCCGGATGGCTGGTCCGCAGCTGCGGTGGCCGGTTGGCAGGTCGGGCACGGGTGATCGCATGGCGGGTTCTCGCCGGGGTCGCCGGCGTGGGCACCCTGATCGTGCTGGGGCTCTCGTTGCGGTGGGAGAACGAGGTACGCGACCTGGTCGGCGTCGATCGGGTGGGCGTGTGGCACCTGGTGCTCACCGTGCTGTTCACCGCGGTGCTGTTCGTGCTGCTGCTCGGACTCTCGCGCGGGATCAGGGCGCTGGGCGGCACGATCGGCAGGTTCGTCGGGCGCTACCTCCCCGCTGCGGCGTCGACCGTGATCGGCGGCCTGATCGCCGCGATCCTGATCTACGAGCTGGCCATCGGGGTGGGTGGCAACCGGCTGCTGGGCGCGCTCGACTCGAGCTTCGCCACGATCAACGAGGAGTTCAGCACCGACGTACCCCCGCCCGAGACGCGCGAGCTCACGGCCGGCCCGGCGTCGGCCCAGGAGTGGGAGGACCTGGGCCGCCAGGGACGGGTCTTCATCGCGAGCGCGCCGACCGCCGAAGACATCGGCGAGTTCACCCAGGAGCCCGCCCTGCAGCCGGTGCGCGCCTACATCGGAGCCGGCCACGAAGGCGTCCACATCCGCGAGGAGGCGCAGGCCGCCGTCGCCGAGCTCGACGCGCTCGGTGGCTTCGACCGCGCGGTGATCAACGTGGCGACCGGCACCGGAAGGGGCTGGATCAACGAGAACCAGGCCCAGGCGCTGGAGTTCATGTGGGGTGGCGACACGGCGACGGTCAGCCTGCAGTACTCCTACCTCCCGAGCTGGATGTCCTTCGTCCTGGACCGGCAGCGTGCGCAGGACGCCGGTCTGGCGCTCTTCGACGCGGTCTACGGGCGCTGGCTGGAGATCCCCGAGGCCGACCGTCCGCTGCTGGTGGTGAGCGGGGAGAGCCTGGGCAGCTTCGGTGGCGAGGCCGCCTTCAGCGGGGCCCAGGACCTCGCGACCCGCACCGACGGTGCCCTGTTCGTCGGCCCGACCGCCGACAACCGGCTCTGGAGCCGGTTCACCGAGGAACGTGAGCCGGGCACCCCTGAGGTGCTGCCGGTCCTGGACGGCGGCGAGATCGTACGCTTCGCCGACGAGCCCGACGAGTGGGACCTGCCCGGGGCCTGGGACGGCACCCGGATCGGGTATCTCCAGCATGCCAACGACCCGATCACCTGGTGGTCGCCGTCGTTGGCGGTGGAGCGCCCCGACTGGCTGGAGGAGGAACGCGGCAGTGGCGTCTCCCCGAACGTACGCTGGATCCCCGGGGTGACGATGCTGCAGCTGGGTGTCGACCAGTTCTCCGCCAACTCGGTGCCCCAGGGGCAGGGCCACCAGTTCGGCACCGCTCCGGTGTACGCCTGGGCGGAGATCCTGCCGCCGCCGGGATGGAGCGATCAGCGCACCGACGAGCTGGCCGTGGTGATCGGCAACCGGGTGTGGCTGAGATGACGGACTGCCCGGAAGGCTGAGCCGTCCCGCTGTCGTGCTCAGCCCTGGCTGATCAGGGCCTGGGCAACGGTGCGTACGCGGTCGATGGGGACGGCGAAGCCGATGCCGATGTTCCCGCTGGGTCCGCCGAGGGTGGCGATGGAGGTGTTGATCCCGACGACACGGCCCTCGAGATCGACCAGGGGGCCGCCGGAGTTGCCGGGGTTGATGGCGGCGTCGGTCTGGATCATCTCGGGCCTCGACCCGGAGGAACGGTGTGGTGAGCTGACGATGCCGGAGGTCACGGTGCCGTTGAGACCGAGGGGCGAGCCGACGGCGATCACGGGCTGTCCGATCCGGAGGTTGCCGCTCTGGCCGATGGTGGCGGCGCGTACGGCATTGGGGTTGGTCGCGATCACCGCGATGTCGTTGCGCTCGTCGCTGCCGATGACGCGGCCCGAGGTGGTGCTGCCGTCGGCCAGTACCAGGCTCACCGAGTCGGAGCCCTGTACGACGTGGGCGTTGGTGACCACGTGGCCGACGCCGTCGATGGCGACCCCGGACCCGGTGCCGCGGCCGGCGCGGACCTGCACGACGCTGGGCAGGATGCGCTGGGCGGCGGCCTCGGTGGCGTTGGTCGGCGCCCCTCCCGGGGGTGCGGGGGCCGGGGCGGCCATGGTGCCCGCGGTGGGCTCGCGGTCCGGAGCGAGGAGGGTGATCGCGCCGCTGGTGACCGCGCCCGCGGCGACGGCCGCCGCGAGGGTGAGTGTCACGGTGCGCATACGCCGTGGTCGCACGGCCTGCGCGGCGAGCGGCTCCGGGTCGCCGGCCGGCGGGCGCCGGGGAGGGGCCGCGTCGGGGGACCCAGGTGGGGCGACCAGTCGCACCCTGCCGTAGCGGTCACGCACCACACGTCGTGCCGGAGGGGGCGCCGACAGGGGGGTCGGGCTCGGCGCGGCAGGTGGTGTCGGCGGGGGTGCGACTGGTCGGATCGGGGGTGGTGGTGCGGGCTGGAGGGGGCGGAGGGCCCGGGTGGGTGGCGCCGAGCTGGTCCACTGCTGGGGTCCGGTGGGCCGGCCGAGGCCGGGTCCGGGCGATGCGGTGTCGTTCACGGGAGTGCCTTTCGGGTGCCTAGATGAGCCGGGCGAACCAGCGCAGGGAGAGCGCGGCGGCGACGAAGGCGAGGATCATGGCGCCGATGACGATCCAGACGGTGATCTCGCGGTACCCCAGGTGGTAGCCGACGAGGGTGCCGATGTCGTCGTAGACCTCACGCAGCTCGTCGGCGCTGGAGGCGCGGTAGAACTGGCCGCCGGTGGTGTCGGCGAGCTCGCGCAGCGTGTCCTCGCGGACCTCGACCGACTGCCCGCCGGGCAGGGCGGCACTGGCTCCTTCGGTTCCGTAGGCGATGGTTGAGGTGGGCAGTCCGGCTTCGCGGGCGGCCCCGGCCGCCGTGACCGGGCTCCGGCCGGCGGAGTTGCCACCGTCGGAGAGGAGTACGAGGTGGGCCGGCGCCCCGTCCTCGTCGGTGTCGTCCTCGGCTTCCTCCAGGATCTGCCGCAGGTCGTTGATCGAGGAGTAGACGGCCTCACCGATGGCGGTACCACCGTCGGGCGGGCCGAGCCCCTCGACGCTGCGGGTGACCAGGGCGTGATCGGTGGTCGGGCTGGAGACGACGCGAGCGTTGCTCGAGAAGCTGACCAGGCCGACGTTGTAGCGCGGTGGCAGCTCCTCGATGAAGTCGACGGCGGCTGCCTTGGCGGCTTCGAGACGGTTGGGTGCCATGTCCTCGGCCGACATCGACGCGGAGGTGTCGATGGCGACGAGGATCGTGGCGCGTTCGTACGGCACCTGCGCCCGGACCTGCGGCTGGGTGGTGGCGACCGCCAGCAGGGCCAAGGCACCGACGACCAGCCCGGCGGCCAGGTGGCGGCGCCAGCGTGGACGGTGCGGGACGAGGCGCTCGAGCATCGGCGCGGTGGCGAACCGGAGGGCGTACTTGATCCGGCGGCGCTGCATCACCAGGTAGCCGACGGCGAGCAGCGCGACGGGGATCAGCGCGAGCAGGAACAGGGGCTGGGTGAGTCTCATCGAACGGCTCCTTCCGATCAGTGGGTCGCCGTGGCCGAGCCCGAGCGGGCCGGCCGGGGATGCCGTGCCCGGCGGCGCAGCAGGCGGACGAGCAGGCGCGCCCAGTCGTCCTCGGTCGAGACCCGGAGGTGGTCCGCACCGGCGACCCGGACGGCCTCCGCGTTGTGCTCGCGCAGCGACCTCATCGCCTCGGCGTACGCCGCCCGCAGGCGCGGGTCGGAGGTGTCGGCCTCGTGCTGCCGGCCGGTCTCCGGGTCGAGGATCGTGACGACGCCGACAGCGGGCAGATCGAGCTCGCGAGGGTCCACGATCTCGACGACGATCACGTCGTGACGCGCGGTGAGCCGCCGCAGCGCGGGCTCCCAGTCGAAGGGACGACCCCAGGTCCCGTCGGCCGGCAGCAGGTCGGACACGATCACCCGTAGCCCCGGGATCCGGGCGCGCCGGCCCAGCTCGACCAGCGCTGCGGCGAAGGAGGGGCCGGGGGCCGCCGCCTCGGCGGCACGCGGCGAAGGCGGTTCTGTGGTCAGCAGCCGTCGCGCGACCCGGCGACCGGTTGTGGGTGGGCGCCAACGTACGCCGCCGGAGTCGAGGATCCCGAGACCGACCCGGTTGCCGGGGCCGTCGGCCACGACGCCGATCGCCGAGACGGTCTCCTCGGCGACCTCCACCTTCTCGGCGAGCGCGGTCCCGAAGGCCATGCTGGGGGTGCGGTCGACCAGGATCCAGGTCTCGAGCTCGTGCTCGGCCTGGGTGAGCCAGACGTGCGGGTCGCCCAGGCGGGCCGTGGCGTTCCAGTCGATGCGGCGTACGTCGTGGCCGGGGGAGTAGGGCACCAGCTCCTCGGCGTCGCTGCCCGGCCCGAGCCGCAGCCCGGCCGTCTCGCCCTGGAGCAGCCCGCTCACCCGGCGCTGGACGGTCAGGTCCAGTCGCCGGAACGCGCCCTCGGGCGAGCGTCGTGCTGCGTTCACGAGGCCAGCTCCGCATCAGGTGTCGGCTCGGCGGTCTCGAAGTCGTCGTCGCTCGGCGTCGCCCGCGGCTGGGGGACGACGGCGAGGACGGCGTCCACGACGGCGCGGGGGTCGACCCCGTCCGCCTCGGCGTCGAAGGTGAGCACCAGCCGGTGGGCCAGGATGTCGCCGGCGAGGTCGGCGACATCGCCGGGCAGCACGTAGTCCCGCCCGCGCAGCAGTGCCAGGGCACGACCTGCGGTGATGAGGCCGAGGCTGCCGCGGGCGCTGACGCCGTAGGCCAGGAGGCTCTCGAGGTGGCGGAGCCCGTAGGCATGCGGCGTACGCGTCGCCATCACGAGCTTGACGGCGTACTGCGCGACGGCGTGATGGACGAAGACCTGGTCCGCTCGTGACTGGAGATGCCGCAGCGCCGCGGCGTCGAGGATCTGCTCGGCGCGCGGGGGCTGGGTGCCCATCCGCTGGATAATGGTCATCTCCTCGAGCTCCTCGACGTGGCCGACGTCGACCTTGAGCAGGAACCGGTCGCGCTGGGCCTCGGGCAGGCGGTAGACGCCGTCGCTCTCGATCGGGTTCTGGGTGGCGAGGACGAGGAACGGGTCGGGCAGGCGATGGCTGGTGCCGCCGATGCTGACCTGGCGCTCCGCCATCGCCTCCAGCAGCGCGGACTGCACCTTGGCCGGGGCCCGGTTGATCTCGTCGGCGAGGACGAGGTTGGCGAAGACCGGTCCCAGCTCGGTGTCGAACTGCTCCGCCGACGGGCGCCAGACCCGGGTGCCGACGATGTCGGAGGGCATCAGGTCCGGGGTGAACTGGAGTCGGGCGAACGAGCCGCCGACGGCGTCGGCGAGGGTGCGAACGGCCAGGGTCTTGGCGACCCCCGGCACACCCTCGAGCAGCACATGGCCGCGGGCGAGCAGCCCGACCAGCATCCGCTCGATCATCAGGTCCTGGCCCACGACGACGCGCTTGACCTCGAACAGCACCCGCTCGAGGACGGCACTTGTCCCGAGGTCGGACCGGATCGGCGCTGTGCTCGGCTGCTTCTGCTCTGGCTCCCGCATGGGACCTCCCTGGGATGGATGTTCCGCTGAGGACCGATCACATCGAAGGAGGGCGAAAACCAGCGGAAACGGCACCGAAAGCGATCCGAAAGAGCGCGGCGGAACCGATATGGAGCGATTGCGTCCTACGCATGGGCGCCGGCTCTGCCGCGCGCTACCGTTCTTGAGCGTGAGGGTCTTGATCGTCGAGGACCAGGCCGGCCTGGTCAGCGCCCTGCGGGTCGCGCTGCAGCGGGAGGGGTACGCCGTCGACGGGGCCGGGTCGGTCGCCGCTGCGCTGGAAAAGCTCGGCGTGAACGCCTACGACCTCGTCGTCCTGGACATCAACCTGCCCGACGGCAGCGGCTTCGAGGTCGCCGCGGCCCTGCGTACCGGTGATGTCGAGATCCCCGGCGAGGAGGCACCGCGGATCCTGATGCTCACCGCGCGCAACCGCCTCGACGACCGGGTCCGCGGCCTCGACGTCGGGGCCGACGACTACCTGACCAAGCCGTTCGAGCTGGCCGAGCTGACCGCGCGGCTGCGTGCGTTGCTGCGCCGCCCGAGCAGCGATGGCTCCGCCGTGCTGACGCATGGGCCGATCCGGCTCGACACCGCCCGGCAGCTGGCCCGGCGAGGCGACCGCGAGCTCGGGCTGACCCTCAAGGAGTTCTCCGTCCTGCGCTATCTGATGACCCGGCCCGCCTACATCGTCTCGGCCGAGGAGCTCCTGGAGCACGTGTGGGACGAGAACGCGGACCCGTTCACCCAGACCGTGCGGGTCACCGTCGGCACCCTGCGCCGCAAGCTCACAGTCGGCGAGGAGGCTCCGGCCCTCGAGACCGTCGTCGGCCGCGGCTACCGGCTCCGCGACCTGCCCGAGCTGGACCGGGGCGCGACGGCATGAGTGAGCGCTCCGGTCGACTCGTGCCGCGGTGGCTCCGTACGGTGCGGGTTCGGCTGACCCTGACGTACTCCTCGCTCCTGTTCGGGGTGACGGCACTGCTCCTCGCCGGGGTCTACCTCGCGCTCTCCAGCAGCATCAGTGCTGCACCTCTGGACCCGGTGACGGTCAAGAAGTTCGAGACCGAGGACGGTCACATCGTCTACAAGCCCGGGCAGGAGTTCCAGGCCGCGGACTTCGCCGATGTCCAGGAGGCGGTCAACTACGCCTCGCTCCAGACGCTGCGCAACTACTCGATCATCGCGCTGGTCGTGATGTTCGTGCTCAGCCTGGCCATCGGCTGGTGGGTGGCCGGGCGCGCGCTGCGGCCGGTGGGTGCGATCACGCGCACCGCCCAGGAGATCAACGCCTCCGACCTCACCCGGCGCATCGGTGCGACCGGACCGCACGACGAGCTGCGTACGCTCGCCGACACCATCGACTCCATGCTCGCCCGCCTCGACCGGGCCTTCTCCGACCAGCGCCGGTTCGTCGAGGACGTCTCCCACGAGCTGCGCAACCCGGTCTCCCTCATCCACACCAACGTCGAGGCCGTCCTCGCCAACGACCGCTCCACCGTCCCCGAACGGCGGGAGGCCAGTCTCGTCGTGCTCCAGGCCACCCGCCGGATGCGCCGCCTCCTCGAGGACCTGCTCGCCATCGCCCGCAGCCGCTCGGAGGCGTTCACCGACCGTCAGGTCGACCTGGCCGCAGCGGTCACCGCTGCCGTTCGGGAATACCGGCTGCCCGCGGAGGCACGCGGCCTCGGCGTGGTCGAACGCAGCCATGGCGGACCGATCGTCGTCGGTGACCCGGACGCGCTGCAGCGCGTGATGGCGAACCTTCTGTCCAACGCGGTCAGGCTCGCCCCGCCCGGTTCCACGCTCACCGTCGGCATGGGCAGCCGCGACGGCTGGGCCTGGGCCGCGGTCGCCGATGAGGGACCGGGGATCGACGAGGCGAACCAGGAACGTGTCTTCGACCGGTTCTACCGTGGGAACGGTACGTCCGGCGAGGACGCGGTCACCGACGGATCCGGCCTCGGGCTCTCCATCGCCCGCCAGATCGCCGAGAGCCACGAGGGACGGCTCGTGCTGATCAGCCACGGCTTCGCCGGGAGCACCTTCGTGCTCTGGCTCCCCGACCACGCCATGAACCGTTCGGCCGGGCGCACCGACGCGCCCCCAGAAGGAGACCCGCTGCTCGGCTGAGCGGCGCTGACAGTGCCTCCCGCCGGGTGGCGTACGGACCTACCGCTTCAGGAGTGAGCATGAGAACAGCATCGACGTGGCACGGCGTACAAGCTCTCGCCCCCGTGGTTCTGCTCGGAGCCGTCACCAGCGCCTGCATGAACGTCACGGTCCAGGTGGACCCGGCGCCGGCGCCTCCGGCCACGCCGACGACCTACTACGGCACCGTCGAGGAGACCCGCTGGACCCACGACGACGAACCGACGGACGAGACCTGGGACGACTGCTGGGCGAGCTGAACCGGTGTCGCCCGCCGGTGCGCTGCTACCGCTTCCCGAGGAGCTGGCGGGCCATCACGACGCGCTGGATCTGGTTGGTGCCTTCGTAGATCTGGGTGATCTTGGCGTCGCGCATCATGCGTTCGAGGGGGAAGTCCTGGGTGTAGCCGGCTCCGCCGAGGAGCTGGACGGCGTCGACGGTGATCTCCATGGCGGTGTCGCTGGCGAAGCACTTGGCAGCTGCTCCGAAGAAGGACAGGTCGCCGGCGTCGCGCTCGGACTTGGCCGCGGCGACATAGACGAGCTGGCGGGCAGCCTCGAGCTTCATGGCCATGTCCGCGAGCATGAACTGGATCCCCTGGAAGTCGGCGATGTGCTTGCCGAACTGCTGGCGCTCCTGGACGTAGGCCAGGGCGTGGTCGAGGGCGCCCTGGGCGATGCCGATGGCCTGGGCGGCGATGGTGATGCGGGTGTGGTCCAGGGTGCGCAGGGCGAGCTGGAGTCCGGTGCCGGGATCGCCGATGATCCGGTCGCCGGGCAGGTAGACGGCGTCGAAGCTCAGCTCGCAGGTGGGGGAGCCCTTGATGCCGAGCTTCTTCTCGGGGGCGGAGATGCTGAACCCCTCGTCGCTCTTCTCCACGACGAAGGCGCTGATGTTGGATCCGCGCCGACCGTCGGGGTCGGTGACGGCCAGGACGGTGTAGTAGTCGGAGATGCCGGCGTTGCTGATCCAGGACTTCTGGCCGCTCAGCACCCAGTTGTCGCCGTCGAGGACGGCGCGGGTCTTCATCGAGGCGGTGTCGGACCCGGCCTCGCGCTCGGAGAGGGCGTAGGAGAACGTCGAGGTGCCCGCGGCGAGCGGCGGGAGGTAACGCTGGTTGAGGCTCTCGGAGCCGGCGAGGATGAGCGGGAGGCTGCCCAGCTTGTTGACCGCTGGGATCAGCGAGGAGGAGGCGCACACGCGGGCGATCTCCTCGATGATGATGCAGGTGGCCAGGGCGTCGGCGCCTTCACCGCCGTACGCCTCGGGCACGTGCGCCGCATGGAACCCGGAGGCGACGAGAGCGTCGTAGGCCTCGGTGGGGAATCTGCTGTTGGAGTCGACGTCAGCGGCGTACGGGGCGATCTTGTTGGCTGCGACCGCGCGCACGGCCTCGCGCAGGTCGAGGTGGTGGTCGGCGAGCTCGAGGTAGGGAAAGTCGTCGGTCATGGTGCCTCCTTGGGTCAGTAGTGGTAGAAGCCGCGGCCGGTCTTGCGGCCCAGCAGACCGGCGTCGACCATCCGCGCGAGGAGCGGCGGCGGGGCGTAGAGCGGCTCCTTGAACTCCTCGTAGAGCGACTCGGCCACGGCCTTGGTCGTGTCCAGCCCGATGAGGTCTGCGAGCGCCAGCGGTCCCTGCGGGTGGGCCGCGCCGCGTACGAGGCCCGCGTCGATGTCTTCGGCGGTCGCGAACCCGGACTCCAGCATCCGGATCGCGGAGAGCACGAACGGGATCAGCAGCGCGTTGACCACGAAGCCCGCCCGGTCCTGGGAGTCGATCGGGTGCTTGCCGAGGTCCTTCTCGACGAACCCACGCACGCGGTCGGCGGTCTCCGGCGCGGTCAGCAGGCTGGGCACGAGCTCGACCAGGGAGAGCACGGGGACCGGGTTGAAGAAGTGCAGCCCGATCACCTGCGCCGGCCGCGCGGTGGCGACGGCGAGCTTCATGATCGGGATGGAGGAGGTGTTGGAGGCCAGCACGGCCTCGGGGTCGGTCACGATGGCGTCGAGCCGGGTGAACAGCGCGGTCTTGGCGGCTTCGTCCTCGACGATCGCCTCGATGACCAGGTCGCGGTCGGCGAGTGCGTCGAGGTCGCTGCTGAGGGTGATGCGCTCCAGGACCTCGGCGGCGTCGGTGATCTTGCCGCGCTGCTCGGCCCGCTCGAGGGAGGTACGCAGGCGGTCGAGGCCAGCCTTTGCGGCAGCGGGGTCGGCGTCGATGAGGACGACGTCCTTGCCGGCGCGCGCGGCGACCTCGGCGATGCCGGCACCCATCAGTCCCGCGCCGACGACGCCGATGTGGTTGAACCCAGTCATGTGCAGCCTCCAGTAGTTGGTACGCAGTACCTTATAGACGGAACGTCGTACCATCAAGTACGTTTCAGGGCATGAGCGAGAAGCCTCGATCAGCGACGACGAAGGACCGACTGGTCGCCGCGGCGTTCGAGCTGTTCGAGGAACGTGGCTTCGACGCGACGACCGCCGAGGACATCGCGCGTCGCGCCGGTGTGGGGCGGACGACCTTCTTCCGCGCGTTCGGGTCCAAGGACGACGTGATCTTCCCCGAGCACGACCAGCTGCTCGGTCGCATCGACCAGCGCCTGGCCGCCGCGACCCCGGCGACGCGAGCGCTCGCGCTGAGCGAGGCCACCCGGGTCGTGCTGCGTCACTACCTGGACGAGGGCGAGCTGGCGCGAGCGCGCTACCGCCTGGTCGGCTCGGTGCCCGCCCTGCGTGCCCGTGAGACCGGTGGGATCCAGCAGTACCAGCGGCTGTTCGCGCGTTGGCTTCGGGAGTGGATGTCCCACCTGCCCGACGGACATCTGCGCGCCGACCTCCTGGCGGCCGACCTGGTGACCGCGCACAACTACGTCCTGCGACGCTGGCTCCGGGACCAGACCTCCGACCCCGAGAGCGAGTTCGACCAGGCGATGCGGGTGGCCCTGGAGCGCTACCAGCCCTCAGGGCTCGAGTCCCCGTCGACGGTGGTCGTTCTGCGGACCTCCGCAACGCCAGCCGCCATCCAGGCCCAGCTACAGCCCCTGCTCGACAGCGAAGCGCCGTGAGCTGAGCCGAGAGGCGGCGGAGCGACCGTGCTCAGCGCCTGGCCAGGACCAGTGCGTACGCCTCCTCCGGGTCGGTCCACCAGCGAAGGTCGCCGAAGCCGGCCGCGGCGAGCTCGCGCGCGGCGGTGCTTCGTCGGAACTTGCACGACAGCTCGGTGAGGAGCTCCTCGCCTTCGTCGAACTTGATGACGAGGTCGAGCTCGCGCAGCTCCACGCGGGCGGAGTCCTGCGCGACGAGTCGCATCTCGATCCGCTCCTCGTCGGTGTTCCACCGTGCCAGGTGCCGGAACCCGTCGGTGTCGAAGTCGGCGCCCAGGCTCCGGTTGAGGACGTGCAGCGCGTTCAGGTTGAACTCGGCGGTCACACCGGCGGCGTCGTCGTAGGCGGCGACCAGCTGTCCGGGGTCCTTGACCAGGTCCAGCCCGAGCAGCAGGCCCTCCCCAGGTCGCATGGCGGCGGCGACCGATCCCAGGAACCGCTCACGCCCGGGGCGGTCGTAGTTGCCCAGCGTGCTGCCCAGCAGTGCGATCAACCGGCGTCCCGGGGTCGGCAGCTGGCCGAGGTGCTGGTCGAAGTCGGCGACGACACCGTGCAGGGCGAGCCCCGGCCGCTCCTCGGCGAGCGCGTCCATCGCCTGGGTGAGTGCGCTGGCGCTGACATCGACGGGGACGTACGTCGACAGCCGCCCGGTCCGCGTCAGCGCGTCGAGCAGGAGCCGGGTCTTCTCCGAGGAGCCGGATCCGAGCTCGAGCAGCACCTCGGCGTCGGAGGCCTCGGCGATCGCCTGCGCGTGCTCGGTCAGCAGTGCCCGTTCGGTGCGGGTCGGGTAGTACTCGGGCAGCCGGGTGATCTCCTCGAACAGCTCCGAGCCGCGCTGGTCGTAGAAGTACTTCGGCGGGAGCCACTTCGGCGATGCGCTCAAACCTGTGCGGGCGTCCTCCGCAAGGCTCCGGCGTAGGTTTTCGGCGCTCAACAGGGTGGTGAGCCTGCCCCCGGCTGGTGTGCTCGTGCCGGCCTGGTCGTTGCTGTCGAGGGTCACGCGGGGTTCTCCTTCGAGTTGTGACGAGGTGTGTCGAGCCGCCACCAGGTGGGCCCGCACGGGCTGAGGACCCCGATGGTGCGCGGCGGGATCGAGATGGACGGAGCGCCTGGGAGCGGACGGTTGCTGACGACGTACTCCCAGGAGGCCGGCTCGACCAGATGGCCGCCTTCGTTGCCGGTCAGCAGGGCGAGGTCCTCCCCGTCGCTGAGGAGGACCGAGAAGCCGCCGACCGCCAGCTCGTTGGCGATCTGGACCACGGCAGAGCCGATCGGCAGCCGCTCCTGCTGAGCCTTGTCGAGGATGAGCCTCCACGAGTCGTCGATGCTGCCGCTGACCGCGGCGGTCCAAGGACCGAGTCGCAGCGGAGCGGGGCAGTCGTCGTGTTCACAGGCCCAGTCGACGTGCGTCCGGGGCTGACCGAGGATGCCGCGATGGGCACAGGTGACGGCAGCGGACCAGGTCACGCACGACGCCCGTCGTCGGCGAGCCGGAGCCCGGTGACGGGCCAGCGTGCGCCGGGAGGGAAGAAGTTGCGGTAGGAGGCTCGGGTATGTCCCGGCGGGGTGAGCGCGCAGCCGCCGCGGAGCACCATCTGGCTCGACATGAACTTTCCGTTGTACTCGCCGATCGCGCCGGCAGCGGGGTGGAACCCCGGGTAGGGCAGGTAGGCCGAGGAGGTCCACTCCCAGCAGTCCCCGAAGAGCTGTCGCAGACCGCCGGTCGCGGGGCCGGCGGCGCGCGGGTGGAAGCTGTCCCGGTCGGCGAGGTTGCCGGCCACCTCGTAGGTCCGGGCGGCGTGCTCCCACTCGGCCTCGGTCGGGAGGCGCTTGCCGGCCCAGGTGGCGTACGCGTCGGCCTCGTAGTGGCTCAGGTGGCAGACCGGCAGGCCCGGGTCGAGCGGTGAGGTGCCGTGCAGGGTGTGCTCGAACCACTCCCCGTCGGCCTCGCGCCAGTAGAAGGGGGCTTCCCAGCCCTCGGCGGTGACCCGCGCCCACCCGTCGGAGAGCCACAGCTCGGGGCGCCGGTAGCCACCGTCGGCGATGAACTCCAGCCACTCGCCGTTGGTGATCAACCGGTCCGCGAGCCGGTACGGCTCCAGCCACTGCTGGTGCCGTGGCAGCTCGTTGTCGAAGCAGAACCCACCGCCCTCTGAGCCGATCTCGACCAGACCGCCGTCGATGTCGACCCAGCCCAGCCGGTCGGTCCCGGCACCCGCGACGGGAAGACCGGCGTAGGTCGGCTGCAGCGGGTTGAGCGAAAGTACGTGCTTGATGTCCATCAGCAGCAGCTCCTGGTGCTGCTGCTCGTGGTGGAACCCGAGCTCGATCGTCGGGGCGAGCTTGGCGAAGGTGCCCTCGTCCACACGGTCGAGCAGGTCCCGGACCCGGTCGTCGACGTTGCGCCGGTAGTCGCCGACCTCGTACGCGCCGGGGCGGCTGATCACGCCACGCATCGGCCGTGCGTACCTCGGTCCGACCTGCTCGTAGTAGCTGTTGAAGAGGAACCAGTACTTGTCCTGGAACGGTGTGAAGCCGGGCTCGTTCTCGGCCAGCACGAAGGTCTCGAAGAACCAGGTCACGTGTGCGCGATGCCATTTGGTGGGGGAGACATCCGGCATCGACTGGACCGTCTGGTCCTCGGGGGAGAGAGGTGCTGCGAGTCGTTCGGTGTCTGCCCGGACTTCGTCGAAGCGGGCGATCGCGGTGGTCGTGTCCATCTCACGTCTCCTGTCGGAGGGTCGGGTACGCCAAGTGCTACGAACCACTCTGCCTGGTCGCCCAACCCGCACCACGCGATTCAGCGGTTGCCGCACACCGGTCCCATACCGGGCCCGGTGTGCGGCAACCGCTGTTGGTGTCCGCGGGTCAGCAGATGGCGTCTGCGGATGAGTCGCAGGCGCTGAGAATCCGCTTGGTGACCTCGTCGACCTCGCCGAGGCCGTCGACCTCGAGGATGAGACCCCGCTCGCGATAGGCGCCGATCAGTGGCGCGGTCTGCTCGAGATAGATCTCTTGACGGCGGCGGATGATGTCCTCGGTGTCATCGGCGCGGCCCTCGATCTGGGCACGCTGCAGCAGCCGCGTGACGACCTCGTCCTCGTCGACGACGAGGCTGATGACGCCGTCGAGCTGGTGGCCGGTGGGCTCGATCATCCCGTCGAGCTCCTCGACCTGGGCGAGCGTGCGGGGGTAGCCGTCGAGAAGGAACCCGCCGGCCGCATCGGGCTCGCCGATCCGGTCGCGGACCATGTTGTGGGTGATCTCGTCCGGGACGTACTCGCCGGCGTCCAGATAGCGCTTGGCCTCCAGGCCGAGCGGAGTGGCGAGCGATACGTTGGCGCGGAAGATGTCGCCGGTGGAGATGGCCGGGATCCCGTAGTGCTGGGCGATGTGCTTGGCCTGGGTGCCCTTGCCCGCGCCCGGCGGGCCCATGATGATGATCCGCATCAGACGCCTCCCACCGCCCGGTGATCGCCGGCGGCATGCTGGGCGCAGGACCGGCACGTCTCCGGAGACGTCATGTCGACGGGAAGCTCCCAGAAGGTGAACCAGAGCGCGGTCGGCTCTCCGCAGGCCGTTCGTTGGGAGCCGTTCCTTCGGATGTGGACGGTCCCCCACGGCAGTCGGTGGCGAGAGTGCCGGGGCTGTGTCTGCGGTGCTGTCACGAGCCACTGCATGCCCGCGTTGCCACGTGACTGGGGCCTGGGGAGAGTCGCAGGCGCTGGTGTCATCACGGATCCCTTCGGCTACTTGATCTCGGCGAGCACGGCGCCGTTGGCGACGGTCTCGCCCACGGTGGCGTTGAGGCCGGTGATGGTGCCGCTCTTGTGAGCCTTGAGGGGCTGTTCCATCTTCATGGCTTCGATGACCACGACGACATCGCCCTCGGCGACCTCCTGGCCCTCCTCGACGGCGATCTTGACGATCGTGCCCTGCATCGGTGAGGTGACCGAGTCACCCGAGGCCGCTGCGCCGGCCTTCTTCGCGGCCCGCTTGGGCTTCTTCGCCGCCCCGCCACCGCCGCCGACCGCGAGGCCGCCGAGCCCGGCGGGCAGGGAGACCGAGAGACGTTTGCCGCCAACCTCGACCACCACGGTCTGCCGCTCGACGTCCTCGGCGGGCTCGCCGGCGGCACCGGCGTAGGGGGTGATCTGGTTGTCGAAGTCGGTCTCGATCCAGGTGGTGTAGACCTCGAAGGAGCCGTTCTCGGCGGTGTAGGCGGGGTCGTTGACCACGGCCTGGTGGAACGGGATCGCGGTGGGCATCCCGTCGACCTTGAACTCGTCCAGCGCGCGGCGCGAGCGCTCCAGGGCCTGGGTGCGGTCGCGGCCGGTGATGATCAGCTTCGCGATCAGCGAGTCGAAGGCGCCCGGAATGGTCTCGCCCTTCTCATAGCCCCCGTCCAGACGCACCCCGGGTCCGGCCGGGGGAGCCCACTCGGTCAGGGTGCCCGGGGCGGGCATGAAGTTGTTGCCGCCGTCCTCGGCGTTGATGCGGTACTCGATGGAGTGGCCGCGGACCTCGGGGTCGTCGTAGCCCAGCTCTTCACCGGCCGCGATGCGGAACATCTCCCGGACCAGGTCGAGGCCGGTGACTTCTTCGGAGACGCAGTGTTCGACCTGGAGGCGGGTGTTGACCTCGAGGAAGGAGATGGTGCCATCGGCGGCGACGAGGAATTCACAGGTCCCGGCGCCGACGTAGCCGGCCTCTCGCAAGATCGCCTTGGACGACTCATAGAGACGCTTGGTCTGCTCCTCGCTCAGGAACGGGGCGGGGGCTTCCTCGACCAGTTTCTGGTGGCGGCGCTGCAGCGAGCAGTCGCGGGTGGAGACCACGACCACGTTGCCGTGGGTATCGGCCAGACACTGGGTCTCGACGTGGCGGGGCTTGTCGAGGAACTTCTCCACCAGACACTCGCCGCGACCGAAGGCGCCGACGGCCTCACGGACCGCGGACTCGTACAGGTCGGGGATCTCCTCCAGGGTGCGGGCGACCTTGAGGCCGCGGCCACCGCCACCGAAGACGGCCTTGATCGCGACCGGCAGGCCGTGCTCGGTGGCGAAGGCGGTGATCTCGGAGGCGTCCTTGACCGGGTCCTTGAGACCTGGGGCCAGCGGCGCCCCGGCCTTGAGCGCGATCTGCTTGGCCTTGGCCTTGTCGCCCAGTGCGTCGATGGCCTCGGGGGAGGGACCGATCCAGGTCAGGCCGGCGTCGATCACGGCCTTCGCGAAGTCGGCGTTCTCGGCCAGGAACCCGTAGCCGGGGTGGACCGAGTCCGCCCCCGACTGGGCCGCGACGTCGAGGATCTTCTCGATGGAGAGGTAGGACTCTGCCGGGGTCGCGCCACCCAGGGAGTAGGACTCATCGGCCAGCCGCACGAACAGCGCGTCACGGTCGGGCTCGGCATAGATCGCGACCGACCCGATCCCGGCGTCCTTGCACGCACGGATCACTCGCACGGCGATCTCACCGCGGTTGGCGATCAAGACCTTTGTCAGTTCAGGCACGGTTTTCTGCTTTCTACGACGGTCAGCGCGGAAGGCCGCTGGCGCGCCAGGCGCCGGGGCCGGGGTGGATGGGGGTACGCAGTTGGGGGGTCGCCCACAGGGAGCGGGGCTTCTTCTTCGGCGCCTGGCCTGAACCGAGGGCGGAGAAGACGGCCACGATCGCGGCCACGTCCTCCGGGGTCGCGTTCTGGTCGATGACCCTGAGCAGGGGCTTCTGCTCCTCGGGCGCGGTCACAGCGGGATGTTCCCGTGCTTCTTGGCCGGCAGGGTCTCCCGCTTGGTGCGCAGCAGACGCAGTGCGCGGGTGACTTCGGCGCGGGTTTCGTGGGGTGGGATGACGGCGTCGATGTAGCCGCGTTCGGCGGCGATGTAGGGGTTGGCCAGGGTGGTTTCGTACTCGTCGATGAGCTCGGCGCGTTTGGCTTCGACGTCGCCGCCGTCGGCTTCGACCTGGGCCAGGGTGCGGCGGTGGACGATGTTGGCGGCGCCTTGGGCGCCCATGACCGCGATCTGGGCGGTGGGCCAGGCCAGGTTGATGTCGGCGCCGAGGTGTTTGGAGCCCATCACGTCGTAGGCACCGCCGTAGGCCTTGCGGGTGATGATGGTGACCAGCGGGACGGTGGCCTCGGCGTAGGCGTAGATCAGTTTGGCGCCGCGGCGGATGATGCCGTTGTGTTCTTGGTCGGTGCCGGGCAAGAACCCGGGCACGTCGACGAAGGTGATGACCGGGACGTTGAACGCGTCGCAGGTGCGCACGAACCGGGCGGCCTTCTCGCTCGCGTCGATGTCGAGGCAGCCGGCGTACTGCATGGGCTGGTTGGCCACGATCCCGACCGGGCGGCCCTCGATACGGGCATAGCCGATCAAGATGTTGGGGGCCCACAGGGGCTGGACCTCGAGGAACTCCTCATCATCGACGATGTGGGAGATGACCTCGTGCATGTCGTAGGGCTGGTTCCCGCCGTCGGGGATGAAGGTGTCCAGCTCCCGGTCGAGGTCGGAGATCTCCAGATCCGCACTCTGCCCATCCGGGGCCTCGAACGCCGGGGGCTCTTCCATGTTGTTGGAGGGGAGGTAGGACAGCAGGGCCTTGACGTAGTCGATGGCGTCGGCCTCATCGGCGCCCATGTAGTGGGCCACCCCGGACTTGGAGTTGTGGGCCAGGGCGCCGCCGAGCTCTTCCATGGTGATGTCCTCACCAGTCACGGTCTTGATCACATCAGGCCCGGTGATGAACATGCCCGAGGTCTTGTCGACCATGATGGTGAAGTCGGTGACCGCGGGGGAGTAGACGTGGCCGCCGGCGCAGTTGCCCATGATCAGGCTGATCTGCGGGATCACCCCTGAGGCGTGCACGTTGCGCTTGAAGATCTCCCCATAGAGCCCCAGGCTCACGACGCCTTCTTGGATGCGGGCGCCGGCGCCCTCGTTGATCCCGATCAGCGGGGACCCGGTCTTGATCGCCAGGTCCATGATCTTGGTGATCTTCTCGCCATAGACCTCACCCAGGGAGCCACCGAAGACGGTGAAGTCCTGGGAGAACACACAGACCTGGCGGCCCTCGATGGTGCCGTACCCGGTGACCACACCATCCCCGAAGGGCCGGTTCTTCTCCAGCCCGAACGCAGTGGACCGGTGCCGGGCCAGCTCATCGACCTCCTGGAACGAGCCCTCATCGAGCAGCATCTCGATCCGCTCCCGCGCGGTCTGACGCCCCTTGGCATGCTGCTTCTCCACCGCCTTGGCCGAACCAGCATGGACAGCCTCGTCAAGACGACGCTCCAGCTCGGCCAGCTTCCCGGCAGTCGTGTGCAGATCGATCTCAGCGCCCGGGGAATCGGGTGCGGTGGTGGGCTCGGCGCTCAACGGGACTCCTTGTGAACTTCAGTGTCAATGAGTGAGACTAAGTGTCATGCGGCATGATGTCCAGGGAACGTTCCAAAAGGAGAGTGATGGCAGCAGCGCGTGACGAGATCTCCGACGCGGCATTCCGCCTGTTCGGGATCCAGGGGTACGCAGCCACCTCGGTCGACGACATCGCCTCCGAAGCGGGCGTCAGCCGCAGCACCTTCTTCCGCTCCTTCGGGTCCAAGGAAGCGGTGATCTTCCCCGACCACGACGAGCTCCTCGGTCGGATCGAGGAGCGACTGCGTTCCTCGCCGTCGAACGCCGGCCTGGCCGCGGTCACCGACGCGGTCAAGATCGTGCTGTTCCACTACGTCGCGGAGGGCGAGCGTGCGCGGGAGCGCTACGGGCTCACCTCCACCGTGTCGGCGCTCCGTGAGCGTGAGCTGGTGAGTGGGGCCCGCTACCAGCGTCTCTTCCGTCGATACCTGAGTCACTGGGCCGACGCCTCGCCAGAGGCGGAGCTCCGTGCCGAGATGACCGCAGCCGCAGTCGTCGCCGCACACAACCGCGTACTTCGCCGGTGGCTTCGACGCGAGTGCACGGACCCTCAGCGGGAGATCGAGCAGGCACTGGCCGCGGTCCATCGCACCTTCGCCGACGAGAGCGAGGCATCGATCGGGATGCTCGTCGTTCCGGCAGGTGTTCCCGCCTCTGCCGTGGAGAAGGCGGTCAAGCGAGCGCTGGAAGGCATCGCTGTCCGAAACCTCGATCACTGAGGTCGAGACGGCACCCCGGTGCCCTCGTCGTCCCGGTGACTGGGCGTCTCCGGGACGTCCGGAGCCCCGGCCGGCGCCGGCTCGCCCTCGATCGAGATGTGGGGGAGGACCTTGTCGAGCCATCCGGGCAGCCACCAGGCAGCGCGCCCGAAGATCACCAGCGCTGCCGGCGCAAGGGTGACCACGAGGATGCCCGCGAGCAGCACCGCGACGGAGAGGCCGACGCCGAACTGCTTGATCGTCGGGTCGGGGTCGAGGATGAAGCTGGCGAACACCGACGCCATGATGAGGGCCGCGGCCGTGGTGATCCGGGCGCTGGAGACCAGCCCCGAGTGGACCGCCTGCCGGGGTTCGTCGCCCTCGTGGACGTGCTGTTGGACGTGGCTGACGAGGAACACCTCGTAGTCCATCGAGAGTCCGAACAGGCCCGCGAACATCATCAGGGGTACGTAGCTGGCGATCGGCACCGTCGAGGACGCCGTGTCGATACCGAGCAGGTCGATGCCCCAGCCCCACTGGAACGCGGCGGTCAGGACGCCGAACGCGGCGGCCGCCGAGAGCAGGTTGGTCACCGCCGCCTGGAGCGGGATGAGCAGCGAACGGAAGGCCACCATCAGCAGCAGGAAGCCGAGCAGGATGACGGTCCCGATGACGAGCAGCAGCCTCGCTGAGATGAGGGAGGCCAGGTCGACGTAGGAGGCCGTGTAGCCACCGACGTACGACTTCATGCCAGTGCCCAGGTCCTTCTTCGGCAGCACGGTGTCGCGGACGTGCTCGACGAGGTCGGCGGTGTCGTCGGAGGCTGGGGCGGTGGTCGGCACGGCGGAGAGAAGGACGACGTCGCCCTTCTTGTTGATCTGCGGCGGGGTGAGGGCCGCGACCCCGTCGGTGTCCGAGAGGCCCGTCTGCAGGCTCACCACGCGAAGATCCGTGCCGCGTGCGTCGCCACCCGCCGCCGTCATCATCTGGGTGAGCTCGTCCTGCAGTTGCTCGGCCTCCTTCTGCTCCTGCTCGGCCTGCTGCTGCGCGGCCTTGAGATCGGCGGCCTTCTTCTGGAGCTCTGCCGCCTGCTGCTCCAACGCGTCCCCCTGCTGGCGTAGCGCGGCGGCCTGGGCCTGCAACTCGTCGCCCTGAACCTGCAGCTCGTCACCCTGGGCCTGCAGTGAAGCTGCCCGGCGCTCCAGCTCGGCCTTCTGCCGGGTGAGCGAGTCGGCCTGCCGCTGCAGCGCGTCGGCCTGTTGCTGGAGGCGCTGTGCCTGCGCCTGCAGCCGGCGGGCTTGCCGGGCGAGGCTGCGCGCCTCCTTCTCCAGCGGCGCGAGCTTCTTCTGGACGGCGGCCTGCTGGGCCTCCACCTCGTCGAGGCGAGCCTGCAACCGTTCCACCCGGGCTTCGTCGCCGTCCCTCTCGGCGCGGGCGATGCGGCGTTCCAGGACGCGCTCGCGGGCGCGGAGGCGTACGAGCTCCCGGACGAGCGGCCGCGCCTGCATCGCCAGTCGTCTCGCATCGCGTCGCAGCTGGTCCCGGCGGGCCTCGAGGCGTGCCTGCTCGGCCTCGAGCTTCCGCTGCTCGGTGCGGAGCCGGTCGGCCTGCCGCTCGAGGTCCGCCTGCTGCCCGCGCAGCGCGTCGGCCTGCTGCTCGAGGGAGGCCTGCTCCGCCTGCAGCTCCGCGCCCTGTCGTTCCAGGGACGCCTGCTCGGCTTCGAGCTGTGCCTGCTCCGCCTCGAGCTGTGCCTGCTCGTCCTTGAGCTGTTGCTCCTGCTCGGGCAGCTCCTTCTGCTTCTTCTCGAGGTCGGACTTGAGCGACATCGCCTTGTTGTACTTCTGGGTGTATTCGTCGCTCGGGGCCGCAGGCGGGTCGAGGGACGAGGCGACCTGCAGCGGACCGTTGTAGCCGACGCCCAGGCCCGCGCTGATCAGGTCGTACGCCTGCCGTTCCGTCGTCTCCTTGGAGGTGGCGCCGACGTCCTCCTGGCCGAGCTCGAGGCTGAGCACCGGGATGATGAGCGGCGCCAGCGCCGCGAGCGAGACGCCGGCGACCACCCACGGGTGACGGTGGACGACTCCGGCCCACCTCGCCCACAGGCCCTTGCCGCGCCGACGTCCCGGACGCATGAACCCCGGCAGCGCGGCCCAGCTGATCCGGTGGCCCAGCAACCCCAGGAACGCAGGCAGCAGCGTGATCGCCACCAGGACGGCGGCGACGACGGCCATGGCCGAGGCGTACCCGAGCGCGGAGACCAGCGGGATGCCGGCCACGCCCAGCGCGAGGAGGGCCACCACGACGGTACAGCCGGCGAAGACGATGGCGCTGCCGGAGGTCGCCACCGCGCGCGCGATCGACTCGCGGACCGGCATCCCGTCACGCATCTGGTCCTGGTGACGGGTGATCAGGAAGAGCGCGTAGTCGATGCCCACCCCGAGGCCGATCATGGTGGCCAGGGTCGGCCCGGCGGTCGGGATCGAGAGGAGGTGGCCGACCAGGCCGACGGTGGCCAGGGCGACGCCGAGCCCCACGACGGCGGTGATGATCGGCAGCCCCATCGCCACCAGGCTCCCGAGCACGAGGCTGAGGATGATCATCGCGGCGATGATCCCGACGACCTCGCTGGTCCTGGACTCGTCCGTCGACAGCGTCGAGCCGATCGAGCCGCCGGCCGCGGTGGTGATCCCCGCGTCCTGCGCGGGCTGGGTGGCGTCCAGTACGTTGCCGGCGATCTCCTCCGTCAGGTCGCCGGACCCGACGTCCATCAGCACCGGCGCGAAGGCTGTTCGACCGTCCTTCGACAGCAGCCCGGCGGTCTGTCCTTCGCTGCTCAGCGGGTTGGTGACGGTGTGGACGTGCGGCTGCTTGCCGATCTCCTTCACCGAGTCGTCGACGGCCTGCTTGTTGGCGGAGTCGGTCAGCTTCCCCTTGCTCACGTGGAAGACGATCGGGTTGACGCCGTTCTGCTGGGGCGGGAACCGGTCGGTGAGCAGGTCCTTCGCCTCCTGGCTGCCGGTGCCGGGCAGGGCGAGGTCGTTGCTGGTCTTGGCGCCGAGGGTCGAGACTGCGACGACCACGGTGACCAGCACCAAGACCCAGGCGCCGATGACGAGGAGGCTGTGCCGGGCACAGAAGCCACCGAGCCGGCCGAGGAGACCTGCCACGACCCTGCTCCCTTCTGCGGCCTCGTCGGATGAGCCGCGCCGGGCGCGTGTGCTGCCCAAGCACAGTAGCGGGGTCTCGCGGCAGGGGAGGAGGGCCTCAATGCATGATCCCCGGAATCGGGGACGCAGTCATGCCGAAGGGGTTGCCGTGGAGCACAGCAACGTCTTCTGATCCGTGTTTCGGCAGGTCAGAGTGATGGAGGACGGGCTGGCCTGTAAGCCGGGATCCGTTCCCGTAGAGACGTCTGTCGGTGGTCGTCGACGGCATTGTGTGGTTGACCTGCGAAAATGCGGTTTCGAGAACTGGCTGTCGACGATCTCCGGTGGCTCTCGTCCGGACAGTAACCGGACAGTAGAGGTGTCATCACGATCGACAGGGTCGGCAGTTGGTGGCGATGTCGTCAACCAGGATGGTTCGCCGAGCGAGGGTGCCTAGGAGATGGTGATGGTCAGCTCGAGTGAGTCTGCGCTGATCTGGATGCCCGAGAGGTCGGGCACGGTCCAGTCGGCCCGGTGACCCGCCGCTGTGCGGCCCACGCCGACGACGCGCATCCCGGCGCGGCGAGCCGCGGTGATGCCTGCCGCCGAGTCCTCGAACGCCACGCAGGTCCTTGCGGGCACACCGAGCGTCGCCGCGGCTGCTGTGAATCCTTCCGGGTCGGGCTTGCTGGCTGAGACGTCCTCGGCAGTTACAGCCACCGCGGGCATCGTGAGGCCAGCCGTCGTCATTCGGGCCCAGGCCAACTGCCGCGGCGCGGAAGTAACAAGAGCGTGCGGTAGCCGGGCGATGGATTCGAGAAGCGCACGTGCGCCGGCGATGGCGACGATGCCCTCCACCTCCGCAGTCTCTCGCTCCAGCATGATCTGGTTCTCCGCAAGGTTCTGCCTGTGGGGCCGGTCAGGCAGAAGCAATGCCATACTCTCGTGGCCTTGTCTGCCGTGTACCACCTTCAAAACTTCCGCGGAGGCGAGATCGTGGTCGGTGGCCCACTCGCTCCAGATTCGTTCGACGACCGCGGTGGAGTCGACCAAGGTGCCGTCCATGTCGAGCAGGACTGCCCTCGCCCGGATTCTGATGCTCATGCCTCCAGCTCCGTCCGAGTCGGCCGCGTTCCACGACTTGGGTCCCGGAGGGCGGTCGAGCGGTCGCGTCGGCAGGCGTCGTCCCCGTAGCGGTGGAGATCGGTGGTCGGTCGAGGCATGACAACAGGGTAGGGGTTCGGTCGCGCTGCTCGAGGCGGTGCGCTCGGCGGTCGGAATCGACCGCCGAGCGCACGTGGACGGCAGGTCGCTAGTCGCGGCGCGAGGCCATGCCACTCGCGGACAGCGTGACTGCCAGTACATGCGGCCCCGCACCGGATCGTTCGGACCAGACGCCTCGTCAGGATCCCGGGACGAGCACGCCGTCGATGCGGCGCGGGATGCCCGGGTCGGCGTCGCGCAGCTCGACGGGGAGCACGATGTCGGGTGCCGACTGCCAGGTGACGGGACGCTGGAACCGGCGCGCCGCCGTCGTGCCGACGGAGGTGTGCAGACTTGTGGTCGCGGCGGGCCAGGGGCCGCCGTGGTGCTGCGCCCAGGAGACGAGCACGCCGGTCGGGTAGCCGTTGTAGAGCAGCCGCCCGGCCTTGTCGCGCAGCAGCCGGCTGAGCTCGGTGGTCCACTCGCTCTCGTCGCCCTCGGCGTGGACGGTCGCAGTCAGCGAACCGGGGACGCCGTCGAGGATGGAGGTGAGCTCGTCGGGCCGGTAACGGCAGATCAGCGTGAGCGGCCCGAAGCACTCCTCGACCGCACCGCTCGAGATCGAGGACGGGGAGATCTCGAGGAGGCGTGGCGACACCATGTAGCCGGGACCGGATGCGGCCTGGCCCTCGGCCACCAGGCGCGCGTCGGAGCCGTTCGCCAGGGCGGAGCTGATCTTATCGTACGCCTCGCTGATCCGGCCGTTGAGGAGCGTGGCTGCGGGAGCTGAACCTACGAGCTCACCTGCCAGTTCGACGAGCCGGTCGCCGTGCCGCCCTGTGGGCACGAGGACCAGGCCCGGCTTGGTGCACAGCTGGCCGGCGGAGCCCAGCACCGAGCCGGCCAGTCCTTCGGCGATCTGGTCCGCACGAGCAGCGACTGCGCCGGGGGAGATCACGATCGGGTTGACGCTGGACAGCTCGCCGTAGAACGGGATGGGGTCCGGTCGCCGGGCGATGGCGTCCATGAGCGCTCTGCCGCCGGCGAGGGAGCCGGTGAAACCGACGGCCTTGATCGCGGGGTGAGTGACCAGGTCGATCCCGCCGCCGAGTCCGAAGACCAGGCCGAGAAGTCCGTCGGGGGCGGAGACCGAGGCGGCGGCGGTGGTCATGGCGTCATAGGTCAGCTGCGACAGGGCCGGGTGGGAGCTGTGCGCCTTGACCACGACCGGGCAGCCCGCGGCTAGTGCGGACATGGTGTCGCCGCCGGGGACGGAGAACGCGAGCGGGAAGTTGGAGGCGCCGAAGACCGCAACGGGTCCGAGGGGGACCAGCATCCGCCGTAGATCGGGCCCCGGCCCCATCGGGGTGTCCTGGGCATGGTCGATGGTGGCCTCCAGGAAGCTGCCCTCCTCGACGAGGTCGGCGAACATCCGCGCCTGGTAGACGGTCCGGGTGAGCTCGCCGTTCAGTCTCTGCTCAGCGAGCGCTGTCTCCCGTACGCCGATCTGCACGATGCGCTCGCGGCGCCGCTCCAGCTCGTCGGCGATCGCGCGCAGGAGGGTCGCTCGGAAGCCACGTCCGCGAGCGTCGTATGCCGGTGCGGCGACGGCCGCACGTCGGCAGATCTCGTCGACCTGGCTGCTCGTCGTCTCCTCGGCCACGGTCTCGACCTCGGTGCCCGTGGAGGGGTCGATGCTGATGATGGTCACGTCGGGTGCAGTCCTCTCAGGCGCCGGTGGCGGTGCCGTTGGTGGTCGTGGTCTCGCCGTAGTCCGCATCCGGGTGCGGCCGCTCGACCGGGGGAGTCATCTGGTAGTCGTTGCCGGCGTAGTCGTAGCCCTCGAGGGTCACTTCGTCGCGCCCGTCCGAGGAAGCGGCGTAGAAGGCCCGGATCTCGGTGATCAGACCGGTCTCGGGGTCGAAGCGGTACCACTCGTCGCCGCGCAGATAGCCCCCGAGGCGCGTCTTCCAGTGGGTCCACTCGATGACGGCTTGCAGGGACTCAGGCTCGGCGATGAGTCGCTCGATGCTCCAGGCGGATCCGATGTTCTTCACCAGGTGTCGCCAGTTCTCGGCGATGGTGCGTGCGCCGACCCAGGGGCCGTCCAGGCCTGGCGGGAAGTAGTGCACCGCATCGGGGTGGAACGTCGCCGCCATGGCGTCGACGTCCGCGTCGTTGCAGCCCTGGAAGTAGGTGCGGATGGTCTGCTCCATGCGCTCGCGCTGCACGTCGCGTGGGAGATCGGCGAACCTGGTCATGAGGCCACCTCCGCGCTCCGCCAGGCCTCGTACGCAGCCAGCGTGCTCTCGTCCGGTGGATAGAGTCCCCACAACGAGTCGCCGGCGCGCACCCGCTGGTTCAGGTAGTTCTCCAGCTGCTCCTGCTCGGCGGCCGGCTCGGCCAGCTCCGCTGCCAAAGCCCGAGGCACCACGATGATTCCGTCGCGGTCACCGACGAGGACGTCGCCCGGATACACGGCGACACCCGCGCAGCCGATCGGCACCTGGAGGTCGGCTACGTGGAAGGAGGCGGGTCGGGTGGTCGCGGTCACCGCACGGGCGTACGCCGGGAAGCCGAGCTCGCCGATGGCATGGCCGTCGCGCAGGGCGCCGTCGGTGACGAAACCGGCCGCGCCGCGCTTCATCGCGCGGGTCACGAGCATGTCGCCCGCCGAGGCTGCGGCGATGTCGCTGCGGGAGTCGACGACGATGACCTGGCCTGGGCCGACCTGCTCGATCGCCTCCCACTGGAGCTGGTTGCCGGTCCGATAGGGGTCGTCCATCGGGTCGACGTCCTCACGCGCGGGGATGAAGCGCATCGTGAACGCCTCTCCGACGAAGCCGTCGAAACGGCTCCCCACGGGAGCGACGCCGACGAGGAAGGGCTGGCGGATGCCGCGCTTGTAGAGCTGGGTCGCCAGGGTGGCGGTGCTGGCCTCGCCGAGCCGCGCGAGCACCTCGGGCGAGAGCGCCGTCTGTGGCGCGTGGATGGGATGGGTCTCCGGATCGGACATGGGCTGCTTCCTTCGTAAGAACTTCGGGTGCCGCGGTTCCACGAGCTGAAGTTTCAGCGGAGGGATTGTGATGACGGCGACGTCAGGCTAGCGTCCATTCCAGCAAATTCCTAGAGAATGCGAATGATTCCTACTGAATGAGAATCACTCGATCGGCACGAATGAAGGAGTGACAGGTGCGACTAGCCACCCTGACCACATCTGACGGTTCGACGACGCCCGTCGTCGACATGGGAGACGGATGGCGCGCGACGGCCACAGCGGTCGCCGACGTCGTCGCAGGCGCGGTCCCCTCGCTGGGAGACCCGGTTGACGTCGACCGCGGGCGGTTCGAGCTGCCCTACCGCCCCGGCACGATCCTCGGGGTCGGGCTCAACTACCACGACACGGTCGCCGACATGGGTTGGGATCTTCCCGCTGAGCCCTACCTCTTCCCGAAGCTGTCCTCCAGCGTCACCGGTCCGTTCGACGACGTGGTCGTTGACCTGTCGCTGACCACCCGGGCCGACTGGGAAGGAGAGCTGGGAGTAGTGATCGGCCGGACGGCGCGCAACGTGTCCCGAGCCGACGCCCTCAGCCACGTCTTCGGGTACGTCGCGGCCAACGACATCTCGGCACGGGATCTCCAGGCGGCCGACGGTCAGTGGCTGCGTGGAAAGGGCCTGGACACGTTCTGCCCGCTCGGCCCGTGGGTTCTCACGGCCGACGAGGTCCCGGACCCGCAAGACGTCGGGATCCGCACCCTGGTCGACGGGGAGGTCGTCCAGGACGGCCACACCGGCTCGATGATCTTCGGTGTCGCGGAACTGGTGGCGTGGTGCTCGCGGTTCTTCACGCTCGAGCCCGGCGACATCATCCTGACCGGGACACCGGCTGGCTGCGGCGACTTCCGAGACCCTCCTCGAGCGCTCGCACCGGGTTCCCGGGTGGAGGTCGACCTCGGGCGATTGGGCCGGCAGTCCAATCTCGTGGTCGCTCCCATGAGCGGAGGTCACTCATGAAAGGCTTGGCACATGGCTTCCACGCCCACCGAACCGCCTGCAGGTGCTCTTGACCGGGGTCTCGCCATCTTGTCCTACCTGGCCCGACACCGTGAGGCCTCGGCGGGCGAGGTGGCCGATGCGCTCGGGCTGAGCGTCTCGACGACCTACCGGCTCGCCGAGCGGTTGCGTCAGCAGCAGTGGCTTGCCCAGGACGGTCGTCCAGGGGATCTCCGGCTCGGTCCGGCGGCGGCTCAGCTGGCGGCGGCAGCCGTAGGCTCGAGCCGGCTGAGGGATGTTGCAGTCCCGGCGCTGCGCGAGCTGTTGGCCGCGACCCGGGAGACCGTCAGCCTGGCCGTACCCAGCAAGCTGTCCATGGTCTTCGTCGAGCGCGAACGCGGCCCTCACTCCGTGGGAGTCTCCGCTGAGCTGGGCGCGAGCCGGCCCCTCCACTGCACCTCGGTCGGCAGGGCCTATCTCGCGGCCCTCCCGGACGACCAGATGCACCGCCTGCTGGACGAGCTCGCCATGTCCGCGGACTCACCCGTCACGGTGGACGAGCTCCCCGACCTCCGCCGGATCATCACCGAGACCCGAGAGCGCGGCTGGTCCCAGGACATGCGGGAGTTCGACCCGTCCAGCTGCTGCTGTGGCGCCGTTATCCGGGACCACACCGGGGCCCCCATCGCCGCGATCAGCGTGGCCGGTCTCGCCGACCGCATGCAGGCCGAGCTCGACGAGATGGGCCCCAGGGTGCGGGCGACCGCCGATCTGATCTCGAGCAGGCTGGGATATCTTCCCCGCGAACCCGTGCCCGCCCGGGGTGACCGGGATGGGTGAGGCGGGCTCGGGTGCCGGCACGCTGGATCGTGCCGTCCTGATCCTTCGTCACCTGGCGACCATGCACGAGGCGTCGATCGCCGAGCTCGCCGAGGCGGCCGACACGACCCGGAGCACGGCCTATCGTTTGGTCGCACGGCTCCACACCTGGGGCCTGGTGCAGCCGCACGAGACCGAGCCCGGGCACTGGATCGTCGGAACCGAGGCGCTCCGCCTCGGTCTCTCGGTCCTGCAGCGTTCGCGGGTGGCTCACGCCGCACCGGAGCCACTGCGTTACATGGTCGAGCTGACCGGTGAGACCTGCGGGCTCGCGATCGCGTCCGGCACGTCGATGATCTTCGTGCACCGTGAGCCCGGCCCACGTCCGAGCCCGGCGAGCTTCCGTGTGGGTGGCGTACGTCCGATGCACTGCTCCTCGGTCGGCAAGGCCTACCTCGCCGCTCTCCCGGAACAGGACCTCGCCCGTCTGCTGCCACGGCTCCGGCTCACCCAGGAGACCCCTGCGTCGCTGGTCGGGCGCGCTCATCTCGAGCGGGACCTCGCGCTGACTCGCAGACGCGGCTGGTCCATCGATGCCGGTGAGACCACCACGGCCACCGGTGCATGTGGTGCCGCCGTCCTGGACGAGGCGGGCCGCCCGGTGGCGGCGATCAGCGCGTCCGGTCCGCTTCCGCGTATCCGTCGGCGGGCGGACGAGCTCGGCCCGGTGGTGGCAGCGACCGCTGCGGTCATCTCCCGACGGCTGGGTTTCCAAACCTCTCACCCCTGAGGATCTGAGCGGTCGAGCCAGGGCCGGGGCGACGCGGTGAGCGTCGTCCCGGCCCTGTGGTTGCTCAGGGTCGTGACTCAGGATCGCGAGGTGATCTGAGCCGAGTCGAGCGTCCATGCCCGGGCCTGGTCGCTGAGGCTGAACCCGAGGCCGAGACGGTTGGGGACGATCATCCGGCCGTCTCGGATCTCCAGCTTCTCGTTGAAGAGGGGCTCGAGCCACTCGAAGTGCTCCACCCACGGGTCGATCTCGTACGCCGCCGCGAGGTGGAGGTGGATCTCCATGGCGAAGTGTGGTGCCATCCGGATCTTCGCGGCCTCACCCATGGCCATGATCTTGAGGAACGGCGTGATGCCGCCCACGCGCGGAGCGTCGGGCTGCATGAAGTCGACCGAGCGCGCGTTGATGAGCTCGGCGTGCTCGGCGAGGCTGGTGAGCATCTCCCCGGTGGCGATCGGGGTGGCGAGCTCACGGGCCAGGTCCGCGTGCCCCTCGGAGTCGTAGGCGTCGAGCGGCTCCTCGATCCAGGTCAGGTTGAACTCCTCGAGCGCGCGACCCATCCGGACCGCGGTGCTGCGGTTCCACTGCTGGTTCGCGTCGACCATCATCGGGAACTTGGCGCCGAGCTGCTCACGGATCTTGGCGACCCGCTCCAGGTCGATGTCGGTGTCGGGCTGCCCGACCTTGATCTTGATGCCGCCGATGCCCCGCTCCACCGAGGCGCGGGTGTTCTCGACGACCTGCTCGATGGACATCGACAGGTAGCCGCCGGAGGTGTTGTAGCACTGCACGGAGTCGCGGTGGGCGCCGAGGAGCTTGGCCAGCGGCAGCCCGGCACGCTTGGCCTTGAGGTCCCACAGAGCGATGTCGATCGCAGCGATCGCCTGGGTGGACAGCCCGCTGCGGCCGACGGATGCGCCCGCCCAGACGAGCTTGTTCCAGATGCGGGAGATGTCGTTGGGGTCCTCGCCGATGAGCTCGGGAGCGATCTCCTTGGCGTGGACGTACTGTCCGGGGCCGCCGGCTCGCTTGGAGTAGCTGTAGCCCACGCCCTCGAACCCGCCCTCGGTGCGGATCTCGGCGAAGAGGAACGCGATCTCGGTGAGCGGCTTCTGCCGGCCGGTGAGGACCTTGGCGTCCGAGATGGGGGCGGCCAGCGGCAGGCTGACGAGCGAGAGCTTCACGGAGGAGATGGAGTCGGTGCTCGCCTCGCCGCGCGCGAGCGCGGCGAAGTGTCGCTCGTTGGTCTCGCTGCTCACCGTCGCGCTGGTCCGCTCGATGAAGGTGGAGGTCACGTTGTTGCCTTTCGTTGGTGTTCTGGTGCTACCTGTGGACGCTGGCCGAGGTCAGCGTTTGATCTGGGGGAGGTCGGTGTCCTCCAGCGCGGACCGGTCGACGACCGGCCAGTGCGGAACCCGCTTGATGAGCAGGGAGAAGCCTGCGGCGGCGGCGATGAAGACACCGAGGCCGAGCATCGCCAGCTTGGTGCTTCCGGTCGCCTCGTGGACGAGACCGAAGCCGTACGGGGCGACGAAGCCGCCGAGGTTGGCCACCGAGTTGATCATCGCGATCGCCACGGCCGCGGTCATCGGGTCGGTGCGCTCGCGCAACAGCGGCCAGTAGACCGGCGCGACGGTCTTGAACCCGAGGGTCGCGACGACGATGAACGCGAGGCCGAGCCAGGAGCCGGCCAGCGCGGCGGCGATGGTGCCGACGGCGGCGATCGTCAGTGAGGTGGTGATGAGTGCCTGTCGCTGGGCAGGGTGCCGGTCACCGCGCTTGGAGACGAAGTAGAGGTAGGGGATGGTGCACAGCCACGGGAGGGCCGAGAGCAGCCCGACGAGGTTGGCGTCGTCGACGCCGAGATCACGTACGACGGTGGGCAGCCAGAACGTCGTCGAGTAGATCGACATCTGGACGGCGAAGTAGATCCACATGAAGAGGTGGACGACCGGGTTCTTGAGGAGCGTGCCCATGCTGCGCAGGGTGGAGCGGTGCGCGTCCTCGGACGGACGCTCTGCGGCGATCTGCAGGCTCAGCTCGCGGCGCTCCTCCTCGGTCAGCCACGTCGCCTCGGAGATCTTCGAGTCGAGCAGGAAGAACGCGATGACCCCGACGACCATCGTCGCGCCACCCTCGATGAGGAACAGCCACTGCCATCCGTCGAGGCCGAGGACGCCGTGCATGGAGAGGAGCGGTCCGGAGACCAGGCTGCCGATGGAGTACGCGAAGAGCGCGCCGACCGCCCAGGTGCCGGTGGCCCGGCCCTGGTAGCGGTTGGGCAGCCAGGTCGAGATGTAGTAGAGGACCGCGGGCACGAAGCCGGCTTCCGCGACGCCGAGCAGGAAGCGCAGGACGTAGAAGCTCGTCTCGCCCTGGACGAACATCATGGCCGCCGAGATGGCGCCCCACGTCACACAGATCCGGGTGATCCAGATCTTCGGCCCCACCCGCAGCATGAGGACGTTGCTGGGCACCTCGAAGAGGAAGTACGCGATGAAGAACAACCCCGCCCCGAGCCCGTAGGCGGCGGCGCCGATGCCGAAGTTGGCCTCCAGGTCCTCCTGGACGAAGCCGATGTTTGCCCGGTCGATCTGGTTGAGCATCATCATGACGGCGAAGAGCACGATGATGCGTTTGTAGATCTTGCGGCTGGCAGATGCGACTGCCGGGTGTTCTGCGAGGTCGTGTGTGGACACGATTCAGTTCCTCTCCTTTGACACGGATGTGGTCAGGAGTGACGTCTCTCCGGTCCGATCGACCGCGTACGGCCCGATCGGGACAGGTGGGGAACTTATGTGGCGGTCGTCACGCCCGACAAGGAAGTCCAAGACGAATCCGTCACAACGTGCACCCGGTGCGACGCCGGTCGGTTGTAGCGGGCTGCTGTCGCAACCGCTGCGACACATGATCGCCGCGAATCCCTTGTGACCGATGCAGGGCGCTGTGACAAACCGCTGCACGAGCTCGCCCCGGTCGAGTTCGTCCTCAGCGGCACAGGGCCATTCACCCGCCCAGCCCATCTCGCCAGCACGTTCACTGGTGAGATGGGCGTGGACATCCGTGACGCCGGTCGTCACGGCGTCGCGAGGGCCTCGGTCGGGGAGAGTCGTGCGGCCCGGGCCGCCGGGTAGAGACCCGCGATGCAGCCGACGACCAGGGTCGCCCCGAGCC
Organism: Nocardioides sp. NPDC101246; assembly: GCF_044767415.1. NCBI lineage: Bacteria > Bacillati > Actinomycetota > Actinomycetes > Propionibacteriales > Nocardioidaceae > Nocardioides > Nocardioides sp. NPDC101246. The sequence goes on along the minus strand of NZ_JBIWNX010000014.1, from coordinate 24,679 downwards.
CGCCTCCCAACGCCCACGGCGGGACCACCGGGGCCCAGCCCTGCATCAGGGCGTACGCCAGGGTGACTGCGCCGCCGATGGCCGCTCCTGCGAGCCCGCCGAGCAGCGAGAGCAGCAGTGACTCGGTCAGGAACTGGGAGCGGATCTGGCCACGGGTCGCGCCCAACGAGCGCCGGAGGCCGATCTCGGCACGCCGCTCCAGCACCGAGATCACCATCGTGTTCGCGACGCCGACGCCGCCGACGATCAGCGCGACCGCGCCGATACCGAGCAGCAGAGCGGTGAAGGCCTGGTCGGCGGCCTGCTGAGCCTCGAGGGCGTCAGAGGGCTGGGCGACGTCGACCTCGCCCGGGGCCTCGGGGTTGGCGGTGGCACCGAGCACTGCCTGGACCGACTCCACCTGATCCGGCGCGGCCCGGGCATAGAGGGTGGTGGGGTGCCCGTCGAAGTCGAGCACCTCCTGGGCGACGGGCCAGCCGATCAACGCCCCGGAGTCGATCTCGGGCACCAACGGCGAGGGTTCCAGGATCCCGACGACGGTGAACCACCGTTCCCCGACGAGGATCTGGGCCTCAGGGCTCGGTGAGCTCACGCCCAGCCGTTCCGCGGCGGCCGAGCCCAGTACCACGGCCGGGTACTGCGCGGTCGAGTCGTTGAGCCAGGTCCCGCGGGCGAGCTCGGTGGAGGTGGTCTCGAGCAGGTCCGTCCGGGCTGCGTACGCCGCGATCCCCTTTGTCTCGGCCGCGGGGATCTTGTCGGACCGGTAGACCTTGGCGTCCGGCACCACCCCGATGGCGGAGACGTCGGTGACCGGGGCGATCCGGCCGACCATCGCCTCTGCTGACAGCGGTAGCACCGCCTGCTCGCCCATCATGGTGGTGCCGTTCTGCGCGCTCAGCAGGTTGGTGCCGAGCGCGTCGAGCTGGGCGTCGAGGTCGGCGCGCGAGGACGAGGAGATGCCGACGACCGCGACCATGGCCGCGATCCCGATCGCGATCCCCAACGAGGAGAGGAAGACCCGCATCGGCCGGGTCCGTAGCCCGGCGGCACCGACCCGCAGCCGGTCGCCGGCACCGAGCCGTCGGGGTGTCAGCGTGCTCATCGGAGACCACCCGCCAGCGACACCAACGCGCTGTCGGAGACGATCCGGCCGTCCCGGATCCCGATCTGTCGGGGAAGGGATCGGGCGATGTCGTTGTCGTGGGTGATGATCACGACGGTCGTGCCATCGCGATGAAGGTCCCGGAGGAGCTTCATCACCCCGGATCCGGACGCCGAGTCCAGGGCACCGGTCGGCTCGTCGGCGAGCAGGAGCGCGGGCCCGCCGGCCACCGCCCGGGCGATCGCCACCCGCTGCCTCTCACCACCGGAGAGCTCGTGCGGCCGGTGGGTCAGCCGGTGGCCGAGCCCGACCCGGGTCAGCGCCCGGGCGGCCAGCTCGCGCCGTTCCGGGCATCGACGGCCGCTGTAGAGCAACCCGTCGGCGACGTTGTCGAGGGCGGTCGTTCCCGGGGCGAGATGGAACTGCTGGAAGACGAAGCCGATCCGGCTCGCCCGCAGCGCGGAGAGCTGGGCATCCTCGAGCGTGTTCACGTCGTGCCCAGCGATCCTCACCTGACCGGAGGTCGGTCGGTCCAGGGTGCCGAGGACGTGCAGCATCGTCGACTTGCCCGATCCGGAGGGGCCGACGATGCCGACCAGCTCGCCGGCGTCGATGCGGACGCCGACACCGTCGAGGGCGCGCACGCCGCCGGCGTACGACTTGTGGACATCGGTCAGCTCGATCATCGGCTCACTCACCTGGCACCCCTACGAGGGTCCCGTCGGCGATGCCTTCGCCGGAGATCTCGACCCGTCCGCCGGAGAAGAGCCCGGTCTCGACCGGGACGTACGCGGTGGTGGTGCCGTCGACGACCTCGACTCCGAAGCCGCCCTCGGCGAGGGCGACGAGGGCAGCGACCGGGACGGTGAGCACGTTCTTGCGCTCGCCTGCGGTGAAGGCGACGTCGACCGCGGCGGCGTCATAGGTCGCCGCGGTCTCGCGGCCCTTCTTCTCGGTCAGCACCGCGACCACCTCGAGCGTGGTGGTGGACTCGCCTTCGGCAGCGGCTCCTCCACCCGACTCCTCGGTCACCTTCGTCGCGGCGTCGGTCACCTTCCCCGCGGCGCGGGTGCCGTCGGGAAGGGTCACCTCCACGGCGGCGCCGACCTCGGCCATCCGCCGGTCGGCCGGGTCGAGGGTGACGGTCACCGAGGGCACGGTGTCGGTCACCGACAGCACCGGGCCGCCGTTCCCTGCCTGGTCGCCCAGGCTCGCGGAGAGACCGCCGATCCTCACCGCGGCGGGCTGGACCACGACGTCGCCCGTCCGGACCGTCCCGGTCTGCTCGACACCAAGGTCCTCCTGCCACTCCGCGACCGCGGCCGCGGTCGCGTCGGTGTAGTCGTCGTCGACGTCGAAGCCGCGATGGCCCAGCGCCCACAGGTTCTTCTCCAGCTGCTTGACATCCCTGCCTTCGGCGCCGGAGGCGAGATCTCGCCACGTGGGGACGGTGCCGTAGAGGAGAGGCACGGGAGTGGCGTCCACCTCGAAGAGCGGCTCGCCGCGGCGTATGACCTCTCCTTCGTCGGGGAGGGCCGTGACGGTGCCTGGCTTGCGGGAGCCGATCGGGACGAGGGCTCCGTAGCCGAGCGTGCCGCCCTCGGTGATCTCGTCCGTGAGGGTGCCGCGGGTGACCTCGGCCGTCGCCTGGGGGACTGCGTCGGGAGTGGTCGAGCTGTCGCCGCGTCCGGCGTAGGTGTAGGCGCCGGCCGCTGTGCCGGCGACGGCCAGCACAGCGAGGCCTACCCCGGCGATCTTGGTGACGCGGCGCCGTCGCGCCGGCGACGCGACGGCCTCCGCGGTCGCAGGATCAGGGCCTCCGACGGGCGCCACGCGGACGGGTGCGTCCTCGATCTCGGTCACGAGACCTGACCCCCCTGCGTCTGGGAGCGGGCGTCCTCGAGGATCTTGTTGCAGACTTCCTCGGCGGCCTCGAACTGCGGATCCTCGGCGATCTCGGGAGTGATCTTCAGCCCCATCTGGCCCGGCTCGGGGTCGGGGAAGTCCTCGACGCCGTTCTCCCGCATGCACGCCGCCATCTCCAGCATCGGCTCGTTCATCCCGGAGCTGCCACCGGCCGCCTGGCCCTGCGGGGCGTACTCCTGGCAGGCCTGCATCGCCTTGTCCACCGTGCTGGGGTCGACCTGCTGGCCTCCGGGACCACCGAACTGGAGCCGCAGGCCCTCGCCCGGCGGCGGGTCCTCGACCTCGAGACCCTGTTCGCGCAGGCACTGGGTGTACTTCAGCATCGTCTCGCGGTCGCCGCCTTCGGCGGCGTCTTCGCCGCCAGCGTCTGCGCTCGCCCCGGAGTCGGCGGTGCTGTCGCCACCGGCCGAGGCGATCGCGTCGGTGTCGTCACCTCCGCAGGCGGTCAGGGTCAGGCCGAGTGTGAGCAGCGCCGCGGCGGCGAGTGTTCGGGTGAGCATGGGTTCTCCTCGAGAGTATGGATGATGGCACCGGCCCGGCCGGGTGGCGTCCGGGCCGGCGACCCCAGCCAACCCGTGAGCGCGTTTCGCGGTGATCTGGCACGGGTTAACGTCGAGGAAATGCCGTACGCGGCAGGCTGACTGGTCCGGAGGGACCGGTCATGATGCGAGAAGGAGTGAGGCGATGCGGGTGCTGGTGGTCGAGGACGAGCCACAGCTGGCGGATTCCGTCGCCGAATGGCTGCGTCAGCAGAGCCACGCCGTCGACGTCGCGCTCGACGGCGGAGAGGCGCTGAAGCGGGTCGGCGTCAACGAGTACGACGTGGTCGTCCTCGACCGCGACCTGCCGGTCGTCCACGGCGACCAGGTCTGCCACCAGATCGTGGGGTCCGACTCCGGCGCACGCGTCCTGATGCTGACCGCCGCTGCCGAGGTCACCCAGAGGGTCTCCGGGTTCGCCCTGGGAGCTGACGACTACCTCACGAAGCCGTTCGCGTTCCCCGAGCTCGCCGCCCGGGTGCTGGCCCTCGGACGGCGCTCGCGCCAGGCGGTGCCGCCGGTGCTGCGCCATGGAGACCTGACCCTGGATCCCAGCCGCCGCGAGGTGTTCCGTAGCGGGCGCTACGTGCCTCTCGCGCGCAAGGAGTTCGGGGTTCTGGCCGAGCTGATGATGGCCGACGGCGCGCCGGTCTCCGCCGAGCAGCTGCTGGAGAAGGTGTGGGACGAGCATGCCGACCCGTTCACCAACGCCGTCCGGGTCACCCTGCACAAGCTGCGCCGCAAGCTGGGTGACCCGTCGCTGGTGGAGACGGTCACCGGCGTGGGGTATCGGCTGCGATGAGGATCCTTCCCCGACGACTGAGCCTGCGAGCGCGGCTCACGCTCATCTACTCGGGTCTCTTCCTGCTCGCCGGTGCGCTGTTGCTGGCGGTGACCTACGGACTCTTCGTCAACCAGCTCGGTTCCGGTGGGTCGGTGATCGTGAAGGGAATCCGACTGAAAGACGCCGATGGCGACGGCGAGGAGGTGCAGCGGCTGCTCGATGCCGACTACGTACAGACGCAGGACGGTGACGTCGTCACGGGCACGCAGGCTCAGGAGTGGATGCTCGCTCAGCGCGAGGCCCTGCAGAGCGCGGCGGCGGAGTCGCTGCTGATCCAGGGTGCGATCGCCCTGGCACTGGTGCTCGTCGTCGCCTGCGTGCTCGCGTGGTTCATCTCCGGCCGGGTGCTGGCCCCACTCCATGTCGTCACCGCCACCGCTCACCGCATCTCGGCAGCCCCGGCTGCTGACATGGGTCTGGGGGAGCGGATCGAGCTGGACGGGCCCGACGACGAGGTCAAGGAGCTGGCCGACGCCTTCGACGCCATGGTCGGCCGTCTGGACCGCTCCTTCGCGGGGCAGCGGCGGTTCGTTGCCAACGCGTCCCACGAGCTGCGTACGCCGCTGACGGTCGGTCGCGCGATGGTGGAGTTGGCGATGCACCGGCCGGGCGCCTCGGCGGATCTGCGTACGCTCGGCGGCGACCTGCTCGCTCTCAACGCCCGCCACGAGGCGCTCATCTCCGGCCTGCTCGACCTCGCCGGCGCCGAGAACGAGCCGATCGACCACCAGCCCGTCGACCTCGCCGACATCGTCGAGCATGTCGCCGACCTTACCGCTCCCGAGGCCACCGCGGCGGGTGTCGAGGTGCGCCTGGACCTGGGCGAGGCACCCACCTCGGGCGATGCCATCCTGCTCGAGCGTCTCGTTGCCAACCTGGTCGAGAACGGTATCCGCCACAACATCTCCGGTGGCTGGGTGGAGGCACGATGCGGACGCAGCGAGGGGCATGCCGAGGTCGTCGTGACCAACACCGGTCCGGAGGTATCGGCGTACGAGGTCGCCAGGCTGTTCCAGCCGTTCCGTCGCCTGGACCACGACCGGATGGTCGTGGACCGTGGCGTCGGCCTGGGGCTCTCCATCGTCGAGGCGATCGCACGAGCGCACCAAGGCTCCGTCTCCGCCCAGCCACGGGAGGGCGGTGGCCTGGTGCTGGTCGTGCGTCTGCAGGCCAGTGAGATCATGGTCTGAAGCGAGCCGCGTCTCAGCCGAGAGAATCCTCCACAGCGATGGCCACGTCGTAGAGCAGCTGGCGCAGCCAGAGCACAGCCGGATCCTTCTCCCGGAGAGGATGCCAATGGGCGGCCTCGGTGATCTTGATCGGTTGCAGGGGCGTACGTGCGGCGATCAGCCCGAACGAGCCGGTGCAGCGGCGGGCGAGGCGAGAAGGAACGAATGCACACATGTCCGTTCCTGACACCGCGAACGGGAGGGTCAGCAAGCTGGTGACTCGGACCAGGACCGTACGATCGCCCAGCCCGCTTCTCTCGAGCTCGACCTCGAGCGGACGCTGCTGGGATCCGGCTGGGAGGAACTCGGCGACCGCGTGCGGCATCTCGCGGAGATCGTCGAGCGTGAGCGAGCCGTCTCGCAGTCTGGGGTGGTCGCGGTTGACCAGGCAGACCAGCTCGTCGGTGAAGACCGGTTGGATCCGCCCGGGGAACCCGAACCCGAGTGGGGCGATGACGAGGTCCCGCCGCATGAGTTGACTGTCGAGCTGGTTGGGCTGCAGATCGAGCGGGTCGAGCTCGACAGTGCAACCGGGAGCGCGTTCGGTCAGATGATGGATCAGCGGTTCTGCGAGCACCGTCATGGCGTACTCGGACATGCTCACGGCAAAGCGTTTGGCGCTGCTGGCGGCGGTGAACTCACGGTGGTTGCCGAGCAGAGCCTCGGCCGTCTCGATCGCGTCCAGCACGACCGGCCGTAGTCGTTCGGCGTGAGGAGTCAGGGAGAAACCGCGGCCGTCTCGGACGAGGAGCTCGTCGCCGAAATGCTTGCGCAGCCTGTTCAGCGCGCCGCTCATCGCCTGCTGGCTCAGCGAGATTCGTTCGCCTGCTCGGGTGAGATTGCGCTCTTCGAGGAGCGCATGGAGGGCGAACAGAAGATTGGCGTCCACCCCGTGAAGCCGCTCCGGCACCTGGCACCCCTATGTGACGATGTTCACCATGATGGCGGCACTATAGCCATCGTAGTTGTGGAACACCGCGGACGAGGAGCGCGCGATGTCTCTTGGCAAGGCCGACCTGAATCTGTTGGTGCCCCTGAAGGTGCTGCTCGAGGAGGGGAACGTGACCCGTGCCGGCAAACGGCTCGGGTTGAGCCAGCCGGCGATGAGCACGTCGCTCGCCCGGCTGCGGCGGCGTTTCGACGACGAGCTGCTGGTGCGCGCGGGCCGGGACTACGAGCTGACCCCGTTCGCCCATGACCTGCTTCCCGAGGTGCAGCGCGCCGTACGACGCCTCGGAGCCGCGCTGGAGCTGGAGGACGACTTCGACCCGGCCACCAGCGAGCGCACGTTCCAGCTGACCATGAGCGACTATGCGATCGCGGTGGTCCATGAGCCGCTCGTGCGGCTGGTGGAGCGAGAGGCTCCTGGTGTGCGTCTGAGCATCGGTCATCTCGGCCCGGACTCGCGCTCCTCCGAGCGCATCCTGGTCGAGAACGATGCGCTGATCGCACCGACGGGCTTCGGCTTTCCCGGGAGGTCGCGGACGCTGTGGACCGACCGGATGGTGCTCATCGTCGACCGAGACAATCCACGCTTGCGCGACGGGCGCCTGACGATCGAGGATCTGGCCCACCTACCGCATGCCGTGGGCAACTTCGGGCCTGGAACGCCGATCGTGGAGGACCGCGTCTTCGGGCAGTTCGACATCCAACGACGGGTTGCGCTGCAGGTCTTCGGGTTCCTGCCGCTGCCGTTCGTGATCGAGGGCACCGACATGGTCGCCGTTGTGCCCGAAGCCCTGGCCCAGACGCGCCTCGGCCAGGACAGTCGGTTGGTCATGGTGGAGACCCCGTTCCCGACGCTGTTGCTGACCGAGGGGTACTGGTTCGCCGAGGACCGGCTCTACGACCCGGCGCATCGCTGGCTGTTCGGGCGTCTGGACGCGCTGCGAGCCGAGCTTCCGCAGCGTGCGTTCATGGAGCTCGGCCCGCAGCGCTGAAGGGTCGTCCCTGCGCCTCGAGGATGACAACACCCCTCGCGGCCGATGGCAGGCATTCGCATGGGCTGTTTCCCTTGCCGCCACTGCTCAGCCAGTCTCCGTAGTGACGCCGGTCACAGGTCTCGGATGGAGACGGCGCCGACGCCGTCCCGAACCAAGGAGCAGTGATGATGCACAAACCCGCAGCACGCAACCGGTCGCGTGCTCGACGCGTAGCAAAGTACGCAGCAGGAGCCGTGGCGCTCGCCGTCTCGAGCGCGCTGCTGGCCTCCTGCGGATCCGACACCGGATCCGCGAGTCCGTCTGCCAAGGCCTCGGCCTCCTCTGAGGTCGACGCCGCACTGGACAAGGCGTACGCCGGTCTGTCCGGCGATCTCGCCGACCTGACATCGGTCACGCCGAAGGAGGGCGTGAACTTCTACGTCATCTCCTGCGGACAGTCGCTGGCTTCCTGCGCATCGCCGACCCAGGCGATGATGGACGCGGCGGAGGCCGCCGGGTGGAGCGCGCACATGGCCGACGGCAAGCTCAGCCCCGACGGCTTCGCGGCCGCGATCCGCCAGGCCGTCGCCGGTGGTGCTGACGTCATCGTCCCGGTCGGTTTCGACTGCCAGACCGCGCAGGCCGCCTTCAAGGAGGCCACCGACGCGGGCATCGTCGTGGTCGGTGGCGGTGGCCCGGACACCTGCGACCCGAAGCTGTGGAAGTCCGAGCGGCTGTGGCTCGACGGCTATTCCGCCCAGCAGCAGTGGGGCGCCTTCGGCCAGTACGGAGCCGACTGGGCGTACGGCCAGACCGGTGGAGACCTCAAGGCCGTCACCATCACGGCCACGACGAATCCCTGGGGACAGTGGATCACCGACGGCTTCAACGACGAGGCCGGCAAGCTCGGCGGCACGATCGTGGCGAACGTCGACGTCACCGACCCCGAGAGCGCCGATGGCTCGTTCGTCCAGAAGGTGACCACCGCACTGCTGGCGCACCCTGAAGCGACCACGCTGCAGGTGCCGATCGGAAGCTATCTGACGGGCGGTCTCTACCAGGCGATCGTCTCCTCCGGGCGCGAGGACCTGACCATCGTGGTCTCCGGCCAGGCCGGCCCCGAGACGACCGACCTGATCAGGTCGGGCTCGCAGAACGGGATCACGCTCGGCGCGGTGACGCAGGCCCAGGCATGGGGCGCGTGGGGATCGATCGACACCGCCGTCCGCGTTCTCGCGGGTGAGGATCCGGTCTTCATCGGAGAGGAGATCCAGGCGGTCGACAGCGACCACAATCTGCCGGAGTCGGGCGCCTACGACGGCAGCCAGGACTGGAAGTCCGCCTTCCTGAAGGCCTGGGGCAAGGCCTGATCGATGCCGACGACCACCTACGAGACGCCCGCCCGGGACACGGAAGCCGGGCCGGACGTCGCCTTACGGCTCGCCGGGCTGTGCAAGAGCTTCGCGGCGGTGCGGGTCCTCGACGACGCCGCCCTCACCGTTCGCCGCGGCACCGTGCATGCCCTGCTCGGTGGCAACGGCTCCGGCAAGAGCACGACCATCAAGATCCTGGCCGGCGTCTATACCGCAGACGCGGGAGAGCTCGAGATCCATGGTGAGCGCCATGACCTCAGCAGCTATGTCCCGGCCACGGCCGAGGACGCCGGGCTGAGATTCGTGCATCAGGATCTGGGCCTGTTCGACGAGCTCTCCGTGGAGGAGAACTTCGCGCTCGACGCCTCCTATCCACGCAACCGGATGGGTGGGATCGACTGGCAGGCACTTCGACGTCGCGTCGCTCGGCTGATCGACAGCTACGGAATCAGGGGAACGCCGCGGACACCCGTGAACCGGCTGACCCCGACTGACCGGACGCTGGTTGCGATCGCCCGGGCGCTGCAGGACGACGAGGACGGAAGACGGATCGTGGTCCTCGACGAGCCCACCGCGTCGCTGGGGCGCAAGGAGTCCGAGGAGCTGCTCGGGCACGTACGCCGCCGAGCCGATCTCGGACAGACCTTCGTGATCGTCAGCCATCGCCTCCAGGAGGTGCTCTCTGTCGCTGATGACCTGACCGTCCTGCGTGACGGAAGGGTCGCAGCCCAGCTGGTTGACGCCGCGCCGACCGAGGACGAGATCGTCGCCGCGATGGCCGGGCGTACGGTGGCCGCGCTCGAGCCGACCGGTTCGATCGAGCGCGTCACCGCGGAGCCTGTCCTCCGTCTCGACGGCGTACGTGTCGGCCCGGTGGTGCAGGCGGACCTGACCGTCCACCGAGGCGAGATCGTGGGCATCGCCGGCCTGGCCGGCTCAGGCCGGACGGCACTGCTGTCGACGGTGTTCGGTGACATCCGCCCCGAAGCCGGACGGATGACCCTCGACGGCGTCCCGTTCGCGCCCCGTGCGGTCGACGAGGCGATGGCGGCCGGGATCGCACTGGTGCCCGCCGACCGGGCCCACGAGGCCGCGTTCGCGGACCTGAGCACGGCGGAGAACCTGTCCGCGAGCGTGACTCGAGAGCTGTGGCGCGGCGGGTTCCTGCGACGCGGTCGCTACCGGCGCACGGCCGTGGACCTGATCGCCAAGTTCGGGATCAAGGTCGACGGGCCGGACGCGCCGTTCAGCTCGATGTCAGGTGGCAACCAGCAGAAGGCGGTCGTCGCTCGCTGGCTGCAGCGCGACCCGCGCGTGATCCTGCTCGATGAACCCACCCAGGGCGTGGACGTCATGTCTCGGGCTGACATCTACGCCATCATCCGCGACACGGCCCGTACCAGCGGGGCCTGCGTCCTGGTCGCCTCCAGCGACCTCGCCGAGCTGCACGCGGTCTGCGATCGGGTCGTCGTCCTCGCCGGCGGTCGGTTCACTCACGAGGTCGCCGCCGCCGACGTCACGGTCGACGATCTCACCGCTCTCGTTCTCAAAGCACCCACTCGATCGGCCACGGAAGGTCCGCAGTCATGACCGACACCTCGCACGCGCCGGAGACGGCACCCCACTCGCCGTCCTCGGCGCCACCCTCGAAGCAGGTGGCGGCAACGCGGTCCGGCACCGCCGTACGTCTGCTGGAGAGCTACGCACTGGTCGCGATCACGGTCGCGGTGGCCGTGTTCTTCGCGATGACGCCGCCGGCGAGTGCCGCGTTCACCTCGATCAACAACATCAACGTCGTCCTGGGCAACAACGCCGTCGTCACGCTGCTGGCGCTGGCCGCGCTCTTCCCCCTGGTGTGCGGGTTCTTCGACTTCTCGCTCGGTGCGACCGCGGTGTTCTGCTCGGTGCTCTGCGCCGGTCTGCAGGCCAGGTCAGGCCTTCCGCTGTGGCTGGCCGTGCTCGTGCCGATGCTCGTCGCGGTGGTGATCGGGTTGGTGAACGGGTTGTTCGTGACGCGGTTCAAGATGAGTCCGTTCGTGACCACGCTCGGGATGGCGACGTTGCTCTCGGGCATCACGATCTGGTTCTCCGCGGGCACCACCTTCGTGCTCGAGGGATCCTCGCCGTTGATCGCCTTCGGGTCGCGCCGGCTGCTGGGTCTGCCCGTGGTGTTCCTCGTCGTGCTCCTGATAGCGGTGGTGGTCTGGTACTTCTTTCAGCACACGCCCTACGGTCGCTCGCTCTACGCCATCGGCTCCAACTCGGCGAGCGCCCGCCTGGTCGGGGTACGCGTCGATCGCAGTGTGTGGGTCGCGTTCGTCGCCTCGGCGGCGATCTCGGGCGCAGCCGGCGTCCTGCTGCTCGCGCGACAGGGCAGCGCTACCGCTGTCGACGGTGGTTCACTGCTCTTTCCTGCCCTTGCTGCGGTCTTCCTCGGCGCTACCGCGATCACGCCCGGCTTCTTCAACGTCGTCGGCACCCTGATCAGCGCGATCTTCGTCTCGATCGCAGTCAGCGGACTCACGCTGATGGGGGCGCAGGGCTGGGCGACCAACGTGTTCAACGGCATGGCTCTCCTCGTCGCCGTCGCCCTCTCCACCTATCTGGGACGTCGCAAGCTGCGCGGACGGTCCTGACCATGAAGGTCGCAGCGTTCCGTCGTGCCGAGGACCCGCCGGACGCGCGCCGGGTCGGTCTGGTCGTCGGCGACGGAGCCAGCTGGTGGATCCATCCGTTCCCCGACGGCACCGAGATGGTGGAGCTGTTGGCCACCGATCCAGAGGTTCGGGACCAGGCTGCTGATGCAGCCGCCCAGGCCGACGGCCTGCGCCCGCCCGAAGTCGTGCTGCTGCCGCCGGTCTACCCGGTCGCCATGCGCGACTTCCTCACCTTCGAGGCGCACGTCGACGGGATGGAGCGTGGCCACGGCAATCATGGGCCGCCCGCGGAGTGGTATCAGGCGCCGGTGTTTCTGTTCATGGCACCGCATGCGGTCGCGGGACCCTACGACGACGTACCGATGCCTCCGGACACCGAGCGCCTCGACTTCGAGCTCGAGATCGCCGCGGTCATCTGCCGGGACGTACGAGACGTGACGCCCGAGGAAGCAGGCGCGGCGATCGGCGGGTACTGCGTGATGAACGACTGGTCGGCTCGTGACGTCCAGGGCCGCGAGATGAGCCTCAAGCTGGGGCCGTCCAAGGGCAAGGACTTCGCGACGACCATCGGACCTTGGGTGGTCACTCCTGACGAGCTCGACGACTGCCGCGACCAGGACGGGTTCCTGGACCTCGTCATGTCGGTCACGGTCAACGGCGCCACCGTCGGACGCGACCGCTCCGGGCACATGGGCTGGTCGTTCGAACAACTGGTCTCGCATGCGTCCCGGGCCTCCTGGGTCAAGGCCGGTGAGGTGCTCGCCTCGGGTACCTGCGCTTCCGGCTCCCTCGCCGAGGCCTGGGGTCGCACCGGCTCACTCGAACCGCCACCGCTTCAGGTCGGCGATGTCGTCGAGATGTCGATCGACCGGCTGGGAACGATCCGCAACCAGGTCAGCCCATCGAACGGCGCGGTGGGGGCGGTCCCAGCTGCCCGCCGCCTCCGGAGAGAGAAGGACCGATGAGCACCAGCCCCAACCCCGATCCCTTCAACGACCCCGACCGCGGGCTCTTCGTCGCGCCACCTGACTGAGGCCGGACCACGAGGGAGGGGCGCGGTATCGGCGCCCCTCCCTCTGCGGACCCTTCGCCGGCTCAGCCGTTGCGAGCCTTCTCGAGGGCACTGGTGCGCTGGTCGACCCAGTCCGACACGGTGTCGATCTCCGTCCGGAGGTCCTCGGCGCTCAGGGAGTCGCTGGTCGGGATCGACTCGGCGAGTCCGGTGACGGTGTCAGAGGCGGTCCCGTCGGCGTAGAGCTTGTCGTACAGGTCCCAGTACGCCTCGGTGTAGGCGGCCTTCAGACCATCAGACGCGAGGAACCGCTCCTTGAGCTGGTTTCCTCCGGCTATGCCACCACCCTCGGGCATCTCCATCCCGTCGGGCATCTCCATGCCTTCGGGCATGCCGCCCTGGCCGTTCGTCGGGCCACCCGCTGCGCGGTTCCCGCCGCCGAACATGCTGCTCTGCTCGTCGGGACCGAGGGTGGCGTCGCCCTGCATGGCCAGGTTGAGGTCCCAGGAGACCACCGAGAGCTTCTCGGAATCGAGGTCGTACCAGAGGTAGTAGTTCTGTCCCGGACCACTCATGTCGTCGCTGTTGACGATCAGGTTCTGCATCGCCAGGTAGTCCGCGAGCGAGTCGACGTCGACCCACTGGTCCAGGTCGGCGGCAAACTCCTCGTCGCTGGCCTCGTCCATCCACTTCAGGAAGTCGATGATCGGCTGCAGGGTGCCGTCGTCGCTGGCGTTGATCTGCTTGAACTGGTCGCTGTAGGACGACTGATCGTCGTCGACATAGGCCAGTTGCGAGGAGGCGTCCGCCTTGTAGAGGTAGCCGGGGGAGTCGAACAGGTTGTTGGCCATGTTCTCGTCCGGATGGGCGAGCAGCAGACGGGTGGTCGTGTCGCTGCCGTTGACCGAGTAGACCGCGTACCCGTAGTCCTGGGTCGGCAGGTCGGCCTCCTTGGTCAGGGAGAGGGCCATGGCCTCATTGATGACCGGGCTGCCGGGGCGTACGGAGATCTCGGTCATGCCCTGGTACGCACGGCCCTCGACGTTCTCGTCGAAGCTGAGCAGCAGCGGCAGCGAGGTCGGGTCCTCGGCGGATGCCTGGGAGATCCCGCCCATCGCGCCGCCCATTCCACCTTCGGGCATCTCCATCCCCTCGGGGAGCTCCATGCCCTCCGGGGGCTGCATCCCCTCGGGGAACTCCATGCCCTCGGGGAACTCCATGCCATCGGGCATCTCCATGCCCTCCGGAGGCTGCATCCCGCCCTGACCAGGACCACCCTGGCCGCCTCCACCCGTGCCGCGGAGGCCCATCAGGGTCGAGTTGCCCTTCAGGCGCACGGCGACGTCGTTGATGACGGTGCCGTCGATGGTCACCGTGGCCGTGACCCACTTCTTCTCGCCGTCCTTCTGGTAGCTCTCGACCATGTCGTCGTACTCGACGTCGGTGATGTCGATCGAGAGCTCGTGGTCGACGGAGGTGTCGAAGAGGTCGACGGTGCCGGCGAGGTCCTCGGTGATCTCGGCGGAGGTGATCTCGACATCGCCGGTGATGTAGGGCTTGATGCCCACGTCCTTGAGCGTGACCACCAGCGCGAGGGAGAAGACACCCAGGAGGGCGACGAGCTTCCAGTGCTGGCGCCAGGACCGCGGCAGGCGGTGCCGCAGCCGCCTGCGCGGCACCGGCTGCGGGCCGGTGGACCCGGGCTCAGACATCACAGATCGGTCTGGTCGTAGCCCGTCAGCACGGTGACGCGCTGACCGCTGTTGACCGCGGAGAGAGCCTGCAGCAGCTCACGCGAGCTGCTGCCCTTCTTCAGCTGAGCGGTGTAGTAGAGCTCGATCAGCGCCCCGGAGCGTACGGACTCGGTAGAGACCAGCTCGAAGTCGGAGCAGTGCTGGATCATCAGGTCCTCGACGTTCGAGGTGTACTCCGGCTCGGGTGGCACCTGGACCTTGACCACCTGACGCTGCACGTCGAGCTTGAACCAGTTGAACTTGTTCATCAGGACGAGCACGAGGCAGATCATCACCGTCGCCGCGATCGCGAGCAGGTAGAACCGGGTGCCGGTCGTCATCCCGATCGCCATCACCAAGAAGATGAAGCCGACGTCACGGGTCTCCTTCACGGCGTTGCGGAACCGGATCACCGACAGCGCACCCACCAGCGCGAACGCCCGGGCGATGTTGGAGCCGACGACGAGCATGATGAGCGAGACGACCATGCCCGCGAGCACCAGCGTCTGGACGTACGACTGGCTGTAGGAGACGTTCTTGTGGGTGGCCCGGTAGACGTAGCCGATGATCGCCGACAGCACGAACGACAGCGTCAGCGACGCCACGATGTCGAAGACGGTGAACGTGGAGCTGAGATCTTGGAAATCGAGATTCATGGAAGCTTCCTATGAAGGGATCAGTGAGGTGATCAGTGAGTGGTGATGAGGTCGGTGGACGGGGTGGGGACGTTCTCGGCCGCGCCGTACCGTGAGCTCGGGGCGAGCGAGAAGGCTTCGACGGACTGGCAGTACTTCGAGATCCGGACCACGGACATGTCGAGCCGTGCGGTCAGGTCGGTCGCCCAATAGGGCACCCGCTCATTGGCCTTGAGCTCCACGATCGCCAGCTTCGGCGGGATCAGGAACCGGTTCTCCGCGCCGGATGCGAAATGGAAGTCACGGTCGCGGCCGTGCACGCGGTGGTCGATCGTGACACGCAGACCGAGGTCGGCCTCGCGACCCACGAAAGCCTCACGCTGGTAGCCGGTGGTGACGATGGGACGCAGGTCGAGATTGCCGACCAGCGAAGTGACCTCGTTGACGAAGCCTCGGGAGGCACCACCGACGTCGAGATCGAGCTCCTCACGCTCGTCGAGCCAGCGTCGCGCCTGCTGGTAGGGCAGCGAGAGGCGGCGCTTCTGGGTCACCCGGTTCACGCGCTGCTTGATCTCTACGTGGACTGGGGTCTCGTCGGTACAGCTCGCCGGCTGCCCGTAGAGCCGCATCCGGAGCTTGCGGCGGAACCGGAGCCCCTCGATCTTCTCCCAGTAGAAGCGCAGGTCCGGGGTGTCGTAGTAGACCGACGTCACCGGGTAGCCGCCCAGCGGTGAATAGGGATCGGCCTCCATCCGGGCTTCGAGCTCCTCACGCAGCTCGGCGACCTTCAGCTCGTCGATCAGATACTTGATCTCGTAGCGGTTGAAAGCGTGCAACCGGCTCGCGGTCTCCGCGTAGCCGGTCGGTCGCGTCGGAGCGTCCTCGGCTTCCGTGACGGCTTTCGTGGTGTCGGGGTTGACGCTTCGGCGTCGACTCAACCAACTCATTCAGTTTGTCCTCCCGGGATGGTCACGTTTGCGACTTCGGGAGTTCATCGATCGTTCATATCTTCGGGCTGTGCCGAACCTGTGATGAGCCTGTCAAAGTCCGCGGCGGCACCATCGCTGTCGACATGACGGAGCCCGAGCGACTCTGCGTGGTGCAGAGCGCTCGGGCTCATCGGGTGACGCTCTGAGGTCAGTCGCGCGGTCCGCCGTGCATCAGGCCGTCAAGACCGCCGATCGTGTCCGCAAGACTCGGTTCGAACTCGCCGTCGACCAGTACGAAGGCGACAAGCGCCGGCTCGCTGCCGCGATTGGCCCAGGCATGATTGGTGCCGCGCTGCACGACGATGTCGCCGGCGCGCGCGGTCACCTCCGAGTCGTCCAGAACCAGGACGACCTCTCCGGTCAGCACGATGCCGTAGTCGATCGACGCAGTGCGGTGCCAGGGCGACTGCAGGCCGTGCTCGTCGAGATGGCCAGGCAGAAATTCGTTGACGCGTACCTTGGTGCCGCGCAGGGGTGGCGGGACGGCAAGCGTGCGCTCGGTCGGCTCTTCGGGCTCGACAGCTCGGATCACGGTCGGAGCGCCCTCGGTGTTCCAGATCTCGTGGAAGTAGACGCCGTCGTCGGGGAGCTCCTGGCTGACCGGCGCCGGTCCGTCAGAGAGGACCACGGAGACTCCCTGTGCGTCATGGCCGGTGACGATGCGGCGGGGGACTGCGCCGGTCATGCCGGTGTCCTGGTCGGCTTGCAGCCGTGAGTGAGCAGAGTCATGGCCGTAAGTCAGCCGCACGTCTGCCCGAGAGACAAGCGCTGGGGCATCAGGATCCCCGATTGCTGGCATCGGGCAACAGCGAACCGAGCCAGTCGCTCCAGGACCTGTCGCAGACCTCCGTTGAGACGATGGTTGCTATCGCAATGAATGCTTTCCCCGGAGCGTCCGGCCCTGCCTACGGTGAGACGAACGTCACCGCTGTGGTGGTGACGCGGAAACCGTCTTTGGAGGAAGACCATGGCCTACGTCGTCAACGCCACCTGGATTGCCGAGCCCGGCAAGGAAGGTGTGGTCCTCGACGCGATCGAGAAGCTGATTCCGCCCTCGCGGGCGGAGTCGGGCAACCGTTTCTACCAGGCGTACCAGGACCCGGCTGAGCCGCTGGTGTTCCGGTTGTTCGAGATCTACGACGACGAGGAGGCGTACGCCGCCCACGGCGCGTCCGCGCACTTCAAGGAGTTCGGGCTCGAGCAGGCGATCCCCGTGCTCGCCAGCCGCGAACGGGCCTTCTACGAGACGGTCGGCGACTGAGTAGTGCGCCTCTTGCTGCGACGAGACCAGACCAACAACAAGGAGAGACGGCCATGAGCCACCTCAACGAGCACGGCATCACGCACCTTCGCCATGTGGATCTTGCCGTGGTCGACTACGACGCACAGCGAGATTTCTACAAGAACACCTGGGGGCTGACAGAGGTCGGGACGGACGGGGACCTGTCCTACCTCGCTGCCGAGGGTTCCCCGGAGCATCACGTCATCCGGCTCCGCAAGGCCGAGGACAAGCGGCTGGACCTCATCTCCTATGGCTCGGAGAGTCCTGAGAAGGTGGACGCTCTGGCCGAGCACCTGGGTCGCCAGGACGTACGGCTGGTGAGCGAGCCTGGTCCGCTGCAGACCGCTGGCGGCGGTTACGGCTTCCGGTTCTTCGACATCGACGGCCGCACGATCGAGGTCTCCGCCGACGTGGAGGCTAGAAGGCACCGCCCGATCGAGGAGGGCGAGGCCATCCCGGTGCGCATCTCGCACGCCGTGATGAACAGCAACGACCCCAACCGCACCCGGGACTTCTACGCGAACGTACTGGGGTTCAAGCTCTCCGACTCGCTGTGGAGCGAGCACATGGGGGAGATGATGCACTTCATGCGGTGCAACGACTGGCACCACAGCTTCGCCATCGCTCGCGGCCCGCACACGTCGGTGCACCACGTCTCCTTCGAGATGCGGGGCCTGGACGAGTACATGCGCGGCACCGGCCGCGTGATGCGTGCCGGGTTCAAGAAGGTGTGGGGGCCCGGCCGGCACAGCGCGGGCAACAACACCTTCACCTACTTCCTGGACCCGAACGGCAACACCGTCGAGTACACCACCGAGCTCGAGCTCATCGAGACGGATGATCGGCATCCCACGATCTACGACATCGCCGACCCGATGACCCAGGATCAGTGGGGTACTTCCGACCCGATGAGCGAGCTCATCGCCCGCGACTCGTTCAACGACCCGGACCGCGGCGTCTTCGTCGCTCCGCCGGTGTGACATGGCGGACGTGAGCGGAAAGATCATCGTCGTCACGGGTGCGGCGCGCGGACAGGGAGCCGAGGAGGTCCGGGCGCTGGAAGCAGCCGGCGCGACGGTCGTCGCGACGGATGTGCTCCCCTTCGAAGGTCTCGAGCGAGATGGCCAGAGATGGGACGCCTCCGGCGGGCTGGTCATCGAACGGCACCTCGACGTGACCGCAAGCGACGGCTGGACGGAGCTTGCGGACTGGTTGCGCGCTGAGTACGGCCGAGTCGACGGCTTGGTGAACAACGCCGGGGTCGCGGCGCGCGAGCGCCTCCCGAACGTGTCGCTGGAGCTGTGGCACCGCACGCTCGACATCAACGTCACCGGGCCGCTCCTCGGGATCCAGGCGCTCGCGCCGCTGATGCCGCCTGGGTCCTCGATCGTGAACATCTGCTCGGTGGCCGCGGTCGCGGGTCACGCGGCTGCGGCCTACACGGCGTCGAAGTGGGCGCTGCGCGGGCTCACCCGTTCTGCCTCTCTCGAGCTCGGCTCGACGCGAGGCATCCGGGTCAACGCGGTGATGCCGGGCCTCGTCGACACGCCCTTGATGGAGTCCGCGCCGCCGGCCTTCCACGAAGCTGCCCTTGCGGAGATCCCGCTCGGGCGGGTCGGTGTGCCGGCGGACATCGCGCCGACCATCGTCTTCCTGCTCTCCGACGACTCGAGCTACTACAACGGCGCTGAGATCGTCGTGGACGGCGGTCTGGTCGCCCACGTCAGCCACAAGCGGATCGCCGACGCGACGCGGTCGGGGGCGCAGAAGTGAGCACGACTCGTCTCGCCGTCGTGACCGGTGGTGCCGGCGGCATCGGCCGGGTCATCGTCGACCGGTTGGTGGCGGACGGTGTCCGGGTCGCCGTGGTGGATCTGGTCCAGGCCGACGGCCTGTCCAACGGCGCATCGGCGTTCGTGGCCGACGTCTCAGACGCCTCCTCGGTCGCGGCCATGGCCGCGCAGGTTCGGGAGCGGCTCGGCGAGCCGGCCATCCTGGTCCACGCGGCGGCGCTGCAGTTCGTACGCCCCTTCGAGGAGGTCGATCACACGGCCTGGTCGGCGATGATGCGCGTGAACGTCGACGGTCTGTTCCACCTTGCTCAGGAGTTCCTGCCGTCGATGCGCAGAACGGGGTGGGGTCGCGTGGTCGCCGTCACCTCCTCGAGCCTCTTCGCCCCCAACGCCGGGATGGTCCCGTACGTCACCAGCAAGGGTGCGCTGCTCGGCCTCGTGCGGTCACTGGCCAAGGAGGTGGGACCTGACGGGGTCACGGTGAACGCCGTGGCTCCCGGCCTCACCCGGACCGAGCGGTCGGCCGCGGACCTCCCAGAGGAGCTCTTCCACGCCGTGCGCGAACGGCAGTCGGTGAAGCGTACCGGCGAGCCACAGGACACCGCCGCAGCCGTGGCGTTCCTGGCGTCGCAGGAGGCCGGCTTCATCACCGGCCAGACGCTGCTGGTCGACGGGGGCGAGAGCCATGTCTGAGATTCGGAGCTACGGATGAGGATCGATCTGACCGGCAAGGTCGTGCTGATCACCGGTACGGCCGGCGGGCAGGGCGCCGTCGCGGCACAGCTCTTCGCCGAAGCCGGCGCGACAGTCGTCGGGTGCGATGTGAAACCCGCGCCCGACGTGGACCGAGTCGACCTCACGGACGAGGAGGCAGTCCGCAGCTGGGTCGAGGCAGCCGCGCTGCGGCACGGACGCATCGATGTGCTGTACGCCAACGCCGGAGCCACCCGGTTCGGACCGCTGGAGCAGATCACCAGCGACGACTGGGACTTCAACCTTCGACACGAGCTCGACGTGGTGTTCTTCCCCGTCAAGCACGCCTGGCCGCATCTGCGTGCGTCCTCGGGTTCCGTCGTGCTGGTGGGCTCGACCGCCGGGATGACCGGATCGGTCACGAACAGGCGTGTCGCGCACACGGTGACCAAGGGCGGCGTCATCGCTCTCACCAAGCAGCTGGCTGCCGAAGGAGCAGCGCACGGCGTGCGGGCGAACTGCGTCAGTCCCGGCATGATCGACACGCCCGCGACCCGCGGCGACCTGCTCGCCGCCGACCACCCGATGCGACGGATCGCGGCCGCCATCCCGCTCGGTCGGGTAGGCGACGCAGAGGAGGTGGCGCGCTGTGCGCTGTTCCTGGCCAGCGACGCGGCGTCCTACGTGACGGGCGCCAACCTCGTGGTCGACGGCGGCTGGTCGGCGGTGCTGCCCGGAGTCTTGGACCCCGCCCCCTGAGCCATCTTGCCTTCGACATCAATCTGCAATACCAACTGACGAGAGGAGGACCGCGATGACGCTGGTCCTTGATGATCCGACGGTGTGCGCCGTCTTCGAGTGGGCACCCGCGGTGTCCGCGCTGAAAGAGGCGTATGCCGGAGCGCCCGACTCTGATCGGTTCCCATCGCGCCGGGTGGCGCGCGGCGACCATGGATGGCTGCGCAGTCTGAGCGGCGTGCCGAACGGGGAGGCGCTGATGGGGCTCAAGGTGATCGCTGCGTCGCCGGTCAACCGGCGAGTCTCCTACCTGATCCCGCTCTTCGACCAGCGCAGTGCCGAGCTGGTGGCACTGCTCGACGGCCACTCGATCACCGGCTTCCGGACCGCGGCGACGACTGCGATGGCAGCGGACCTGCTGGCGACACCCGGCCGGCTGACGGTGGCGGTGATCGGCTCAGGCTTCGAAGCACGGAATCATCTGCGCGCGCTGGCTGCGGTGCGCGATCTCGCAGACATCCGGGTGTTCAGCCCTCGAGAGGAGAGCCGGAAGAGCTTCGCCGAGGATCTGGCCGACCTCGGCGTGCCGATCCAACCGGTCGATTCGGCCAAGGAGGCCGTGGCTGGCGCCGGTGTCGTGCTGTGCGCGGCACGCTCTCGTGACGAGTCGCCCACCCTGCTCGGTGCCTGGCTGGAGCCGGGCATGACGGTGCTCTCGATCGGCTCGACGCTGCCAGAGCAGCGGGAGGTCGATGAGGCCGTCATCGAGCGTGCCGATCTCCTGGTCGCCGACATGGTCGAGGAGGTCCTCGACGAGACCGGTGACCTGCTCGCCGCCCGCAAGGCCGGCATCGACGCAGCCGCCATGACGATCAGCCTGGCCGACCTGGTCGGCGGACGTAGCCCGGGCCGCGAGAGCGCCGACCAGATCCTGGTCTACAAGTCGGTCGGATCGGCGATCCAGGACCTCGCCGTCGCCGAGATGTGCGCGCGTGCGGCCGAAGCCGGCGGCCTCGGCGCGCGTCTGCCGCTCCAGATCACGCCCATCGAGAAATGAGGGATGACCCCATGACCACTACCGCAAACGACTTCGACGTCCTCGACGACCCCACCCTGCTGCGCACCGCGGCGTACGTCGACGGCGCGTGGATCACCGACGGCGAGTCGGGCAGCTTCGCCGTCGACAACCCGGCCACGGGCCGTGCCATCGCCGAGGTCCCGGCGCTCAGCGCCGACCAGGTCGCCGAGGCCCTCGACGCCGCCGAGCGAGCGCAGGCCGGGTGGCGTGCGCTCTCGGCCAAGGAGCGCTCGAAGGTCCTGCGCCGCTGGTTCGACCTCACCGAGACCCACGCCGACGACCTCGCCCACATCATCGTGCTGGAGCAGGGCAAACCGCTGGCCGAGGCCCGGGCCGAGGTGGCGTACGCGGCATCGTTCATCGAGTGGTTCGCCGAGGAGGCCAAGCGAGTCAGGGGCGAGATCTTCGACTCGCCGAAGGCCTCCGGCCGCGTCGTGGTGCTGCAGGAGCCGGTCGGCGTCTGCGTCGCCGTCACGCCGTGGAACTTCCCGGCCGCGATGATCACCCGCAAGGCCGCGCCGGCGCTGGCCGCCGGTTGCACCATGGTCGTCAAGCCCGCCAGCCAGACGCCGCTGACCGCGCTGGCTCTCGCCGAGCTCGCCGAGCGAGCCGGCGTCCCAGCAGGGGTGCTGAGCGTCGTGACCGGCAAGGCACGGGAGGTCGGGCCGGTGCTCACCGGTAGCCCGATCGTTCGCAAGATCAGCTTCACCGGATCCACCGAGGTCGGCCGCCAACTGCTCCAGGAGTCCGCACTCACCGTGAAGAACGCCTCGATGGAGCTGGGCGGCAACGCGCCGATCCTGGTCTTCGACGACGCCGACATCCCGACCGCCGTGGACGGTGTCCTGGCCGCCAAGTTCCGCAACTCCGGTGAGTCGTGCATCGGCGCCAACCGCGTCTACGTGCAGAACGGCATCTACGACGAGTTCGCCAAGGCCGTCGCCGAGCGCACCGCGTCGCTGGTTGTCGGCTCCGGGCTCGAGGACGGCGTGCAGATCGGCCCGCTCATCGACGAGGCCGCGGTCGAGAAGGTGGCCGAGCACATCGCCGACGCCACCGGCGGCGGCGCCACCGTGCTCGCCGGTGGTGGAGTGCACGACCGCGGTGGCCGTTTCTTCGCACCGACGGTCCTGGCAGAGGTGGCGCCCACCATGCTGATCACGCGCGAGGAGACCTTCGGGCCGGTGCTACCCCTGGTGCGGTTCGAGGACGAGGCCGACGTCGTGCGTTGGGCGAACGACACCGAGTTCGGCCTGGCCGCCTACCTCTTCACCAAGGACGCCGAGCGCACATGGCGGGTAGCCGCCGCTCTCGAAGCCGGCATGGTCGGCATCAACACCGGACTGATCTCCAACGAGATCGCCCCCTTCGGCGGCATCAAGCAGTCCGGGCTCGGACGGGAGGGGTCCGTGCACGGGATCGAGGAGTACCTCGAGATGAAGTACCTCGCCTGGGAGGGTGCCGGCACGACGCAGCCCGACGCCTGACTCGCACACACTACGAACCAAGGAGACTCAGACATGGCTGACTATCAGCGCAGCGAGGCCCGCGAGTGGGCCCGCGAACGACTCGTCGGTGCGGTCAACTGCACCATCCCGTCCTTCACCAGCGACCTGCGGGGCATCAACGAGAAGGCGATCCGTCATGACGTACGCCTCGCGAAGGAGCACGGCTTCCTCGGCACCCTCGGTGTCTCGGAGGTCAACATCACGCTGCCGGAGTACCTCGACTTCCTGCGCATCGTGAAGGACGAGGCACGAGACGACCTGGTCGTGGTCCACCACGGCAGCTGGAGCAACCTCGAGCAGAACCTCGAGGCCGTACGCGGCGCGGAGGAGGCCGGCGCCGAGCTGGTGCTGCTGTCGTACCCGCCGAACTTCTACCCCGAGTCCGAGCAGGACGTCTACGACTACACCAAGGCGGTCTGCGACGCGACCGACCTGGCCGTCATTCTGTTCCCGATGTTCCTGTGGGGGTTCAGCTCGCGCATCCATCCCTCCGACATCCCGGTGCGGCTGATCCGTCGGCTGCTCGACGACTGCCCGAACATCGCGGTCATCAAGGCCGAGGGCGGCTTCCCCAGCATCATGGGCATCGTCGAGTGCCACCGCCTCTTCGGCGACGAGGTCGTCATCTCCTGCCCGATCGAGGGCGAGCTGATGCCACTGGCGCAGCTGATGCCGATCCAGCTATCCGCGACCAGCGACCACGAGTACTACGGACCGATGATCCCGAAGATCATGGACCTGCTGCGCAAGGGCGACTTCGAGGCCGTGACCGACCTCTACTGGCAGCTCCATCCGGCCCGCAAGATCAAGAGCGGCCTGGCGGCGACGCTCAACGGCGGGGCGTTCATCAACCGGCAGGCCTGGAAGTTCCAGGGATGGCTCCAGGGCTACAACGGCGGCCCACTGCGGCAGCCGACCCAGCGTATCCACGATGCTCAGATGAACGCACTGCGCAAGGGGCTCGTGGACGTCGGTCTCGAGCCCAGCATGGACCCCTTCCGCGAATTCTTCATCGGCCGCAACCCCGTCTGACCCAACCCACACAACAGGAGAGTCATGCACACTCCCGAGCAGAACATCGAGACCGTCCAGAAGTTCCTCGGCACCGCCTTCGCCGAGGGGCGCCCCGAGGAGGCGGTCGCGACGTACGTCGGCGACACCTACATCCAGCACAGTCCGCAGGTGCCCGACGGCAAGGAGGGTTTCATCGCGATGGCGACCGAGGTGAACAAGGCCGCCGGCGCCGTCTACCCGGAGACGAAGCTCGTCGTGGCGACCGAGGAGTTCGTGGTCACCCTGACCCATTTCGTCACCGCCGATGGCTCCAACCCGGGACGGGCGTTCGCGGATATCATGCGGCTGGACGAGAACGGCAAGATCGTGGAGCACTGGGACGTGTCCCAGGATGTGCCGCCCGCCTCGGAGTTCGCACACGGGAATGGGATGTTCTGACCGATCCGACGTGTGGCTTCCCGCCGGACGAGGAGGCCTCCATCGCGAGGGGGGGGGGGGGCGGGGGGGCCCCCCCCCCCCGCCCCCGGCCCCCCCCCCCCCGGGGGGGGCCCCCCCCAAAAAAAAAACCCGGGGGTGGGGGCCCACACCCGCCCCCACACAACCCCCCCAGCC
>NZ_JBIWNX010000013.1:197502-212711 GCF_044767415.1 Nocardioides sp. NPDC101246 | reverse complement strand
GGGCACTGGTCGGAGGCGGGGGCGGGGGGGGGGGCGGGGGGGGCGGGGGGGGGGGGGGGCGGGGGGGGGGGCCCCCCCCCCCCCCGCCACGCCGACGACGCCCGAGATCAAGCCCGCGCCGAGTGCCCGTCTGACGTACTTGAACCTGGTGAAGTCCCCCATATTTCGTCACGGTAGTCACAACCGTCACTCAGTTACCAGTGGACTCGCCAGGCACACGTCCGAGCTTCGCTCGGTTACTCCCTCGCTCGGCGCGAGCGGACGAGCAAGCTCGCCGCTCGACCTCGCTCCGGTCGTCTCAGGAGTACGCCAGCAGGGTCTCGTCGATCTTCTCCCAGGCCGCACGGAGCTCCGCCAGGTCCTCGGGCCGCTTCCGGGCCAGGTCGGCCTGCTCGCGTACGTCCTCGCTCAGGTCGTAGAGGTGGTCGGTGCCGTCGAGCTGCAGGTACTTCAGCGAGCCGCGGCGCAGCGCCCGCTGTCCGCGCATGCGCCAGAAGAGGTCCTGGGTCTCGCGCGGCCGGCCGCCGAAGAGGAGCGGCACCAGGCTGGTGCCGTCCAGCGGGTAGTCCTTGGCCGGCGTCGCGCCGGCGAGCTCCAGGAAGGTCGCGGTCCAGTCGGTCGTGACCGCGGGCTCGTCGCTGACCTGGCGGCCGGGCAGGGTGCCGGGCCAGTTCAGGATGGTGGGCACCCGGATGCCGCCCTCGTTGAGGCCCGACTTCGCTCCGGCGAACGGCCACACGTTGGAGAACCGCTCGCCGCCGTTGTCGCTGGCGAAGAAGACGACGGTGTCGCGGAGTTGGCCGGTGCGCTCGAGGGCCTTGATGACCTGGCCGATCGACTGGTCGAGGTCCTCGACCATGGTCTTGTACGTCGCCAGCGAGCCGCCGTCGTTGTGGAAGAGCACGCCCTTCTCCCCGTCCTCGATCCGGGCGGTCAGCTCGTCGCTCACCGCCTTGTCCTCGGGTCCCTCCCAGGGCCAGTGCGGGGTGGTGAAGTTGAGGTTGAGGAGCCAGGGCGCGTCGTGGTCGCGCTCGATGAAGCTGACGGCCTTCTCGGTGACGATCTCGGTGTAGTAGCGAAGGTCCTCGACCTCCACCTCGTCCTCGTAGAGGTCGTGGTCGCCGTTGTGGTTGATCTTGGAGAAGTAGTCGAGACCGCCGGAGAAGTTTCCGAAGAACTCGTCCCAGCCGACCCGGGTCGGGCTGTACCAGGGCAGATAGCCGCAGTGCCACTTGCCGAAGAGCGCGGTGGCGTAGCCCTGCTCCTTGAGCAGCGAGGCGAGCGTCGGGTGGTCGAGCGGGATGCCGTGGAGCTCGTTCGGCGACGCGATCGGCTCGGGCAGCCCGCCCGCGAGGCGACCGGGGTAGCGCCCGGTGTAGAGGCCGAAGCGGGTGGGGGAGCAGACCGAGGAGGCGGAGTACGCATCGGTGAACCGGACGCCCGAGGCGGCGAGTCGGTCCAGGTGGGGCGTCTTGATGTCGGGGGAGCCGTAGGCGGACAGGTCGGCCCAGCCGAGGTCGTCGCCCAGGATCACCAGGAGGTTGGGCCTGCGCTTGGGCCGATTGACCTTGCGGGCCCTGAACGGCGTCTCGGCGGCTGCGTTGGCGGGGGTGGCGAGGCCGGTGGCGGCGACCGCGCCGGCTCCGGTGGCGAGCAGGCTGCGTCGGCTGAACGTGCTGGGGGAGGACACCGTATGGCCTTTCTTTAGTGAATAACTACGAATAGAAGACTAGGCGACGGTCCAGTCGGTGGGCGGGGGTCTCGGGTCTCGGACGCGACGGGACGTTGGTCCCGTGGCAAATGGGCCCTAACCAAAGCGGCGTGGCGGCGTTACCTTGGTAAAGGAACGGATCGCCAAGGGGGTGGTGGCCTGTGCAGCAGCGACGCGATCGGGTGACGCCGGTCCTCTTCGCGATCACGGTCATGCTCGCGCTGACTGTCGCCGGGATCATCCATGTCGCACACGGCGGCCAGGTGGCCGGGCCGTTCGCGGTCGCCGACCAGGTCAGCTCGACGACCAAGCAGGCCAACACGCCCTACGTCTGCTGGGACGGCAACGGCGCCGGCTCCCTGACCCGGTGCCCCGACCCGCGTGGTGTGGACGGCCTGAAGTGGGTCTTTTCGGGCTACGAGGACGCCTTCCGGAGCGGTGAGTGCACCCCTGGCGAGACCGGCCCGCGGGATCTCTTCATCGAGTGCTCGATGTCCTGGCGCGGCACCCAGGTCTACCTCCACTACGCCTACTGGAGCGAGTGGCACACCGGCCAGAAGAAGTACGCCGCCACCGGCTCGACCCCGCGGATCCAGCAGCGCGCCGACGGCGCGATGTCGCTCTCCTGGCGCCCGCGCCGGTTGCCCACCCCGCACGGCGAGGCCTCCTGGGTCACCGCCGAGATGGTGGAGGGTCATGGCTGGACCGTCGCCGCCTACGCCGGGGACGGTGAGGTCGCCCGGCAGGCGCTCGAGGAGTTCGGTGAGATCCGCGACCTGCGCGAGTGGCGCGGGCTGCCCCGCTGAGGACTCGGGGGATTGGGCACTTCTGACGTAGATTTCTGTCCGTGACCGAGACTTCGTCCGCTGCCGTTGCGTCCGATCTTCCGCTCCTGGACACCGTGCACCACGCTGCCGGTGACCCCGACCGCGAGCAGCCCTGGGCCGAGCTCGGCCTGAAGGAGGACGAGTACGCCGAGATCCGCCGCATCCTCGGCCGCCGGCCGACCGGCGCGGAGCTGGCGATGTACTCGGTGATGTGGTCGGAGCACTGCTCCTACAAGTCCTCCAAGGTGCACCTCAAGCAGTTCGGCGAGATCCCGCAGGAGACCCCGGCCGGCAAGATGCTCGCCGGCATCGGTGAGAACGCGGGCGTGCTCGACGTCGGCCAGGGCTACGCGGTCACCTTCAAGGTCGAGTCGCACAACCACCCGAGCTACGTCGAGCCGCACCAGGGTGCCGCGACCGGCGTCGGCGGCATCGTCCGCGACATCCTCGCGATGGGTGCGCGCCCCGTCGCCGTCATGGACCCGCTCCGCTTTGGCCCGCTGAGCGAGCCCGACACCCACCGCGTCCTTCCCGGGATCGTCTCCGGCGTCGGCCACTACGGCAACTGCCTCGGCCTGCCCAACATCGGTGGCGAGGCCGTCTTCGACGCCTCCTACCTCGGCAACCCGCTGGTCAACGCGCTCTGTGTCGGCGTACTCCGCCACGAGGACCTCCACCTCGCCAAGGCGTCGGGCGCCGGCAACCTGGTGATCATGTACGGCGCGCGCACCGGTGGCGACGGCATCGGCGGCGCCTCGATCCTCGCGAGCGTCGAGTTCGACGAGGACGGTCCGGCGAAGCGGCCGAGCGTCCAGGTCGGCGACCCGTTCATGGAGAAGTTGCTGATCGAGTGCACCCTCGAGCTCTTCGCCGCCGGCATCGTCCGAGGCATCCAGGACTTCGGTGCGGCCGGCATCTCCTGCGCCACCTCCGAGCTCGCCGCCGCCGGTGACGGTGGCATGCACGTCGAGCTGACCAAGGTCCCGCTGCGCGACTCGACGCTCGCGCCGGAGGAGATCCTGATGAGCGAGTCCCAGGAGCGGATGATGGCCGTCATCGCCCCCGAGGACGAGGCCACCTTCATGGCCATCTGCGACAAGTGGGACGTCGAGGCCGCCACGATCGGCACCGTCACCGGCGAGGGCCGGCTCCGCGTCGACTGGCACGGCGAGCCGATCGTCGACGTCGACCCGCGCACCGTCGCCCACGACGGCCCGGTCTACGAGCGCCCCTACGCCCGCCCGTCGTGGCAGGACGCGCTCCAGGCCGACGTCGCCGAGAAGCTCCCGCGCGCGGGCTCGGCCGACGAGCTCCGCGCGACCGTCCTCCAGCTGGTCGCCTCGGAGAACCTGTGCGACAAGTCCTGGATCACCGAGCAGTACGACCGCTATGTCCGCGGCAACACCGTCCTCTCCCAGCCCGCCGACGGCGGCATGATCCGCGTCGACGAGTCGACCAACCTCGGTGTCGCGCTCGCCACCGACGCCAACGGTCGCTTCGCCAAGCTGGACCCCTACGCCGGTGCCCAGCTCGCCCTCTCCGAGTCCTACCGCAACGTCGCCTCCGTCGGCGCCAAGCCGCTGGCCATCTCCGACTGTCTCAACTTCGGCTCCCCGGAGGACCCCGACGTGATGTGGCAGTTCGCCGAGGCCACCCGCGGTCTGAAGGACGCCTGCCTCGAGCTCGGCATCCCGGTCACCGGTGGCAACGTCTCCCTCTACAACCAGACCGGCGAGGTCGCCATCCACCCCACGCCGGTGGTCGCGACCCTCGGTGTGATCGAGGACGTCACCACGCGTACGCCTTCGCACTTCCAGGCGGCCGACGAGGTCGTCGTCCTCCTCGGTGAGACCCACGAGGAGCTCTCCGGCTCGGAGTGGGCCCACGTCGTCCACGGTCACCTCGGCGGCCTGCCGCCGAAGGTGAACCTGGCGGCCGAGAAGGCGCTCGCCGAGCTGCTGCTGGAGGCACGGTTCGTCACCTCCGCCCACGACCTCTCCGACGGTGGCCTGATGCAGGCGCTGGCCGAGCCGGCGATGTCGTCGGGGATCGGCGTCTCGGTCACGCTCGCCGGCGACCCGTTCGTCGCGCTCTTCTCGGAGTCGGTCGCCCGCGCGCTCGTCACCGTCAAGGCCGACGACGTCGAGCGGCTCACCTCGCTGGCCGAGCGCCACGGGGTGGCGGCGACGAAGCTCGGTGTCACGGGCGGTGCGGCGTACTCGATCGCCTATGACGGCGGCAGCGTCGAGATCCCGCTCGAGGAGCTCACCGGCGTCTGGCGCTCGACCCTGCGCGACGCGCTCGCCTGATCGGCGCCGCGCCGGCGCGGCTTGCGGTGGATGATCCACTCGGCGATCAGCAGGTTCACGACCCAGCTGACCCAGGCTGAGGCCGCGGCGGCGCTGGCGAGGGTGGGGTCCTCGGTGCCGAGGTCGGCGTTGGTCATGGCCTCAGGCACGAAGACCATGATCATCACCATCCCCCAGAAGCGGTTCGCGATGATCGAGAACGCCATCGCGTAGCTGCGGTACATCCACTCGCGGTGGTCCTTGAACCGCCGCTGCCGGGCGGCGCGGTAGCCGAGCACGGTGAACAGCAGGAACAGCACGCCCAGGAAGGTGTTGCCGACCTGCTGGGACGGCCCGGCCGCGGGGAACTGGCTGGTGACCAGCGCCGCCAGGCCCGTCGGGATCGCGGTGACGACATAGGTCCGCCCGGTCCACCGGTGCACCTTCGGGTGGTTGGCGCGCAGCCACGGCCACAGCTGGAGTACGCCGCAGCAGAGCATCACCGAGCCGAAGAAGATGTGCGTCACCAGCGCGGGGTAGAAGGCCGGTCCGCGGTCGGTGGGGACGAGCGACTGCGACGGGTCCAGGCCGACGTATCGCGGCAGCGCCGTCACCAGAAAGATCACCGTCGCCGCAGCCAGCGGGAAGACCCACCACTGTCTCGTCAGAGGTCTTGTCGATGTGCTCATGAGTCATCCGATCTAATAGCGTACGGGATTAACTGTTTATATCGTACGCAGATGGGACGCGGTCAACCCGTTTCTGAAGGGAGCAGGGCATGATGGAGCTGATGAGTTCCGACCTGATCCCTCGTCTGTGGGGCAAGCCTCCGGCCGGCCGGCGCGGCCCCAAGCCGGCGCTGAGCGTCGCCCAGATCGTCGAGGCTGCCTACGTCATCGCTGATGAGCAGGGTCTTCCTGCTGTGTCGATGGCTCGGGTCGCCGAAGCGGTGGGCTGCTCGCCGATGGCGCTGTACCGGCATGTGAAGAACAAGGACGAGCTGCTCATCCTGCTCGCCGACCGTCTCTGCGTGGACCTGGCGGCGCCGTCGCCGGACCTCGGCTGGCGCGAGGGGCTGGCGGCCTGGATGCGCGCGCAGGTCGACCTGGCGGTGAGCAAGCCCTGGTTCCTGGACCTGCCGCTCGCCGCCACGCTCCCCGGGCCCAACCGTCTCGCCTGGATCGACCTGGGGTTCTACTACCTGCGCGAGGTGGCTCTGCCCGCCGAGGAGAAGCTGGCGATCCTGGGGATCATCTCCCAGTACGGCGTGGGTGAGGCGCGGGTCGAGGTCGAGGCGGCTCGGCTGGCGGAGAACCCCTATGCGACGTTCGAGCAGATGCTCGTGACGTACGCCGATCCGGAGCGTTTTCCGCACCTGATGGCGTCGATGGCCACCTGGCAGCCCCCCGAGTCCGGCGAGGGATCCGACTCCGATGACCCGTCGGCCTTCGGGCAGAGCCTGCTGATGGCCGGGATCGCGGCCCACATCGAGCGCCACGTCGGGCGCAGCACCTCAAAGTAAAGGTCGATACCCTGGCGGGGATGTTCCCCCACCTGCATCGCCCCGTGTCCTGTGTCCTCGCCCTGCTGCTGGCGGCTGCCGCGCTGCTCGTCAGCGCCGGTCCGGCGTCCGCGGGGGAGGGCGGGACGATCAAGCGGCTCGCGAACTCTGCCCGTGCCGAAGCCGGTCTGGATCCGCTCACGCGCGACTCCGCCCTCGACGGACTGGCCCGGAAGTGGGCTTACAAGATCGCTGCCGACGGAGCCCTCTCGCACAACCCCGACCTCGCCGAGCAGGTGCCGGAGGGGTGGCAGGGGATCGGGGAGAACGTCGCGATGGGCTATCCGACCGGTGCGGAGATGCACAAGGGCTGGATGAACTCCGAGGGCCACCGCGCCAACATCCTGGGCGACTACACCCACATCGGGATCGCCTTCGTGGTGGTCGACGGCACCAGCTGGGGCGTCCAGGTCTTCGGGAAGTACCCGCCGGGCGTGCGGCCGACCGCGAAGCCGAAGGCCACCGCCGCGCCGGCGCCGACCGCTCCGGCGGAGACCAAGGCGCCGACTCCTCGGCAGACCGTGAAGCCCAAGAAGTCGGAGACGCCGTCCCCGACCCCGTCACATACGCCCTCTGCTTCCGCATCGCCGTCGAAGTCGACCTCGCCCTCGGCGTCACCGTCCGAGTCCGAGTCGGCGCTCGCCGGCGACGACTCGGAGACGGCCGGCCCGGTGACCTTCAGCGATGCCTCGGACGGTCCGGCTCCCACCTCCAGCGGGCTGTTCGGCATCGGCTATGTCGAGATGGCTCTCGCGGTGCTCGGGCTCTCGGGGCTGGGGCTGCTCATCGCCTTCCTGCTGGCTCGTCGCCGGCGCCGCGAACGGCTCCGGCGCGACCTGGAGGCACCTCCCGCACGGCCCGTCCGCCCGCACCCTGGCGGCCCGGTCTACCGGGGCCAGGTGCATCCGGCGGGCCCCGGCCACCCCAGCCAGGGCCGCCCGATCCCGCGCCCGAACCCGCGCCCGAACCCCGGTCGTCCCGGCAACCCCGGTCCTCCGTACCCCGGCGACCACCGCCAGTGGTGACGACCTAGTCAGCGACCGCGGCAACCGGCCGACGGCTGTCGGCAGGCACCTGCCGGGCCGACGGCGTACGCCGGAAGACGACGAACGCGACTACGGCCGAGACCGCCATCATCGTGACCGGGAGCCAGAACGCGACCTGCAGGGCCTCAGCGGCCAGCGGCGCGACCGCCGCGAGCTCGGTGGGCGAGACCGAGCTGAGCGCACCGATGCCGTCGCCACCCAGTCCGGGCAGGCGAGCGGAGAGTGCGGCGGCCAGGAGCACCGAGACGCCGGCGGTGCACAGGGCGGTGGCGACCTGGTTCAGCACGTTGATCATCGTCGAGCCGGCCGGGATGGCGCTGTCCTCGAGGTAGCGGGTGGCGATGGTCATGGTCGGCAGCATCACGAACCCGGCGCCCGCGGTCGCGATGGCGTGGGTCGTGGCCAGGGCCGGCATCGACGCGTCAGCGCTCAGCTGCAGCGCCAGGGCGCCGAAGCCCAGCGTGGAGACCACGATGCCCGAGCCGATCACCGGCAGCGGCGGGAAGCGGTCGATGAGCCGACCGGAGATCTGGATCATGATCCCGGCCGCGATGCCGGCCGGAGCCATCAGCAGCCCTGCGGTCGTCGCGGACTCGCCGCGTACGACCTGCCAGTAGAGCGGCACCAGGATCATCGAGCCGAAGTAGCCGCCGGCGAAGCAGACCAGCAGCGCGGCGCTGCCGCCGGTCAGGCGCCGGCCGAGGAGCCGGATGTCGAGCAGAGGGGCCGCGGCGCGGAGCGCGTGCCGGACGAAGAGCGCCACGAGGATGATTCCCGCCCCGATCGGGATCAGCACCTGAGCGTCGAGGAGTGTCCCCTCGGCGAACGAGGTGCCCAGCACGAGGAGTGCCATCGCGGGCGGAAGCAGGAGCAGGCCGCGTACGTCCAGGCGGGCGCTCGGACCGCGCTCCAGGCGGGGAAGGTTGCGCATCCCGAGGACGAGGCCGAGCACGCCCAGCGGCAGGTTGATCAGGAACATCCACCGCCACGACATCGTGTCGAGCAGCCAGCCTCCGAGCACCGGTCCGAAGACGGGACCGACCAGCACCGGCAGGCCCATCAGCGCCATCAGGCGGCCCCGCTCCTCGGGCGGGGCCGAGCGCAGCGTCAGGGTCATCGCGGCCGGCATCACGAAGCCACCACCGAGCCCCTGCAGCACCCGGAACGCGATCAGCGACTCGACGTTCCACGAGGCCGCGACCAGCCCGGACCCGATCGTGAAGACGCCGATCGCGGTCAGGAAGACCTGGCGGGCGCCGAACCGGCTGATCGCCCAGGCCGCGGCCGGGATGACCGTTGCCAGGGCGAGCGTGTAGCCGGTGGCGACCCACTGGATCACCGGCAGCGAAGCGCCCGTCTCCTGGGAGAGACGGGCGATCGCTACCGCGACGATCGTGATGTCGATCGGGATCATCACCGTGCCGGCGATGACGGTGAGCACGATCGTTGTCGGGCTCGGGGCCGTGCGGGGTCGGGGTGTCATGCGTCCAGTGTGGAAGCTAAAGTGAACTTGAGGTCAAGGGGTTTCGGCCCGACCTCAGCTCGACCTCTCCATGGTCCGTACGCCGACGAGGACCCCGCCCACGGCGACGGCAGCGGCCGCGACGAAGCCGCCGATGACGACATCGGCCGGGAACTGGCCGGCGAAGAGCGCCCGCTCCGCCTCCACGACGTACGTCATCGGGTTGATGTCGCTGAGGAACCGCAGCCAGCCGGGAGCGCCGTCGAGGGGCAGCAGGACGCCGGAGAGGAGCAGCAGCGGGAAGATCAGCATCTGCTGGACCGTCCAGAAGACCCAGTCCTGCTCCTTCGCGGCGGTGGCCAGCGCGAAGCTGAGCGCACCCAGGCCGATCGCGAAGAGCGAGACGATGACGGCTCCGACCAGGACCCCGCCGAGGTGGAGGTCGAAGCTGAACGGGGTCACCACGGCAAGGATGACGGCCGTCTGGAACAGGACCGGTACGACCTCCTTCAGGGCCCGTCCGACCAGCAGGGACGGCCTCGACAGGGGCGAGACCAGCAGCCGTTCGTGGGAGCCGGAGCGGATCTCGGCGGTCAGATCCGCACCGGTCATCGAGGCGCCCATCAGCGCGGTCATGACGACGATGCCCGGCACGAACCACTGCAGTGCGCTGCCGCTCTCGACAGCTGGAAGGAGCGGCGCGAAGAGGCCCAGGAAGACCAGCGGCTGCATCATCGCGAAGAGCATCGAGGCGGGCTGGCGCAGCTTCGGCGTGAGCTCGCGAAGCAGCACGGTCCAGGTGTCGGTGAGGAATCCGGTCGGGCTGCTCGGCACTGGCGTGGTGCGTCGGACCTGGGCGGTCGGGACGGCGAGGGTGGTCATGCTGCTGCTCCTTCGGTCTGGGTGGTGGACCCGGCGGACTCGGCGGACTCGGCCGACTCGCGCAGGCTGCGGCCGGTCAGGTCGAGGAAGACGTCGTCGAGGGTGGGGGCGTGGACCTCCATCCGGATCGCGGGGGTGCCATGGGCGGCCAGGTCGATCGCCAACGCCGGCGCGCTGTCGGCACCGCGCGGTGCGCGGATCGAGACCTGCGTCCCGGCACGCTCGACGGTGGTCGGACCGGACAGTGCCGACTCGGCGCGGGCTGCGGCGGCCGTGGCCTCCGCCTCGGTGCCGAAGCCGAGGAGCACCAGGTCGCCGAGGCGCTCCTTGAGGTGGGTGGCGGTGTCGTCGGCGATCACGACGCCGTGGTCGATGACGATCACCCGTCCGGCGAGTGCGTCCGCCTCCTCGAGGTAGTGGGTGGTGAGGACGATCGTGGTGCCGTCCTCGTGGAGGCGGCGGATCTGCTCCTGCAGGTTGGCGCGGTTCTGCGGGTCGAGGCCGGTCGAGGGCTCGTCGAGGAACAGCACCTCGGGGTGGTTGAGCAGCCCGATCGCGATGTCGAGCCGCCGCCGCTGACCCCCGCTGAGCGTCTGCACGGAGCGGTCGGCGTACTCCTGCAGGTCGAAGGCCACGAGCAGCTCCTCGATGCGCGCCTTCGCGGCGGCTCGCGGGATGCCGTGGGCGCGGGCCTGGGACATCAGCTCGTCGCGGCCACGCTGGACGAAGGCCGCGGCATTGCCCTGACCGACGTAGCCGATCGAGCGCCGGACGGCCGCGCGGGAGCGGACGACGTCATGGCCGGCGACCTCGGCGGTGCCGGAGGTGGGCGGGATGAGGGTGGTCAGCATCCGCAAGGTCGTCGACTTGCCGGCTCCGTTGGGGCCGAGGAAGGCGACGAGCTCACCTTGGTGGATCTCCAGATCGAGCCCGCGTACGGCTTCGACGGTCTTCTTGCTTCGGGTGAAGTGCCTGGTCAGCGCCTGAGTGCGGATGACCGGCCGCTGGTTGGTGTGGTTCGTCATGCCTCCAGCCTCTGATCTCATGCGGTCAACTTCTGTCCGCTTTCGAAACTTTCTTCCGAGATCCGGTTTAGAAGTCCCGCGAGTGGGTAGGAGATAGGTAGCGCGGCGGGGGGGGGGGGGGGGGGGGGGGGGGGGGGCCCCCCCCCCCCCCCCCGCGGCTCGATCCAGGTTCTCGGGGAATCAGGCCACGAACTGACCGCAATGGCGCCTATCGTCGACGGCATGAGTACGAGCGCCCGGATGCTGCAGCTCCTGTCTCTGCTGCAGACCCACCGTTTCTGGCCCGGCACGGAGCTGTCCGTACGCCTCGAGGTCAGCGACCGTACGCTGCGGCGGGACATCGAGCGGCTGCGCGATCTCGGCTATGACGTGGACGCCACCCGCGGGGTGGCCGGCGGCTACCAGCTCCGGGCCGGGAATGCGCTGCCGCCGTTGCTGCTCGACGACGAGGAGGCGGTCGCGATCGCCGTCGGGCTGCGCACCGCCGCTGCCGGCCTGGTCGCCGGGATGGGGGACACCTCGGCTCAGGCGCTGGGCAAGGTCGTCGCGCTGATGCCGCCACGGCTGCGGCGCCGGATGGACGCGGTCTCCTCGCAGACCGACTCTCTCCCCTGGGGCGGCCGGGTGCCGCTGGACGCCGGCGTGCTCGGGACCCTGGCGCAGGCCTGCCGTGACGACGAGGCGCTGACCTTCACCTATCAGGCGCCCGGGGCCGAGCCGACCCGGCGCCGCGTCGAGCCCCACCGGCTGGTCACCCTCGGCAACCGCTGGTATCTCCTCGCCTACGACCGCGTCCGCCAGGACTGGCGATCCTTCCGCGTCGACCGGGTCAGCGACCCGACGACCACCGGCCAGGTGTTCCGCCCGCGGGAGATCCCGGGCGGGGACGCGGCGGCGTACGTGCAGGCGGGGATCCGCTCCCGCCCGGCAGCCCACGACGTCTGCGTCCACTTCGGCGTCGAGCCCGACGTGGTCGCGCAGCGGGTAGGTCGCTGGGGCGAGGTCGAGCCCGCCGAGGGTGGCTGCCGGCTGAGGATGCAGGTCGACGATCTGAGCTGGCCGATGATGATCCTCGCCGGCGTCGAGGCCGACTTCACGGTCGAGCAGCCCACCGAGCTGGCCGAGCTGGTCAAGCAGGCGGGGGAGCGTTTCGTCCGCTCATCTGCCTGAGCGGGCCGCCCACTCCTCGCGCAGGATCCCGTAGACCACCAGGTCGCGGCGCTCGCCCGGATAGGCCTGCGCGCCTCGCATGGTGCCCTCGTGGGTGAAGCCGAGACGCTCGGCGACCGCACGGCTGCGCTTGTTGTGGACCGAGGTGTCGATGATCGCCCGGGCGATGTCGTACTCGTCGAAGAGGGTGTCCAGCAGGGCCGAGACGGCCCGAGTGATCAGACCGCGGCCCTCGTACGCCTCGCCCAGCCAGTAGCCGATCGTGGCCGACTTCTCGTAGAGGTTGATCCGCGCGGTCGTGGCGCCGGCGACCTTGCCGTCCTGGCGGATGACGCACGGGATCGCCTCGCCCTTGACCCACTGGGTCAGCAGGTAGGTGCCGAACGCCGAGACGCTGATCATGCTCTGATCCGCGTGCGCCCACGGCTCCCATTCCCGGAGGTGGTCGAGGTTGGCGTTGATGAGCTGGTGGACGGCGAAGTCGGTCGACCGGTCACGCAGGACCATCTCCGCGCCGTTCCCGAGGTCGATGCTGAACAACTGATCTCCTACCGTGCCGGACCGGGACCTGGAGCGTCGCTGTCCCGCAACGCATCCAGGATCAGCGTGCCGTACGCCCGCATCTGGGCCAGCACCGGGATGACCTCCCCCGGGAACCGGCAGATGACCGCGTACGCCGCCCGGCGGCCACCGACGTCGAGCAGCCCGACCTCGGCGCGGACGCCCTCGTCGGTGCCGGTCTTGCTCCACACCCGCAGGTCATGAGCAGGGTCGGTGTGGGCCAGCGGGTCCAGGCCGAAGGCGGCGGAGACCATCGACAGGTCGGTGGACGGCGCGAGCCAGGACATCACGGTCGGGTGTGGCGTACGGAAGTAGGCGACCCAGTCGGCGGCACAGCCGATGGAGAGCATCGGTGCGTCCCCCGGCCCGCGTGCGTCCCGGACCGAGTCGTTCAGCATCGACCCGCCCGCGGCCAGCCGCCGCGCGACGGCCTGGACCGGAGCGAGGCCGACGTGCCCGAGGAGCACGTTGGTGGCCAGGTTGTCCGAGACCGCCCCCACCAGTCGGGCGCAGTCGTTCAGGGTCAGTGCGGGGGCGTCGAGGTGCTGCCACAGGCCGCTGTCGGCCACCGGCTCGACGCTGTCCTTGCGCAACATCAGCTGCCCCAGCGACTCGTCCTCGTCGAGCAGCTCGGCGAGGTGGTGCAGCAGGAAGATCTTGGCGACACTGGCGGTCGGCAGCAGCAGGTCCGGGGTGGACTCGACGAGGGTCTCACCGGAGCCGGTGTCGACCGCGAGGATCGACCACTCCGTCCGTGAACTCATGGTGGCGAGCCTAGGCCTAGGAAGACAGCTCCTCGCGCAGCTCGCCCACGACCTGGATCTTCTGCCAGATCTTGCGGGAGAGGTCGACGGTGAGGATCTCGACCGTGCTGACCGTGTCGAGGACGATGTTGTCCTGGGAGTCCTCGGCGCACAGCGCGGCGGTCTTGCCGACCAGGCTGAGCAGCTCGGAGCAGTAGTCGAGGTAGTGGATCAGCTCGTCGGCGTCGAGGGTGAGCCGGACGCTGGCCGAGGTGGGCGTGAACCCGGTGCGCAGCCGCTCGGGGTCCTTGGTGAGCTGGTGCATGTCGATGATGTGGGCCAGCGAGCGCAGCCGGTGCAGCAGCTTCAGCGCCCGCGACCGCAGCAGCCGCTCCGGGATCGTGTAGAGGAAGAAGATCGCGACCGCGGCGAAGATGAGGTCGTTGACGGTGCTCTCCATCAGCGGCAGCCATTGGACGCCGGTGAGCGTCTCGTCGCTGAACGCCGTCGCGAGACCCCAGATGATGGCGGCCAGTGTCAGCGCGAGGACGGCCAGGATCAGCACGCGGGAGACCGCGCGCGTCCACAGCAACCGTCGCCGGAGCCGGTCCCCGACGCCGGAGGACTCCCTGATCTGGCCGGCCAGCTCCTCGGCGACCTTCACCAGCCCCCGGTCGGGGAAGCGTGCCGCGATCCGTCCGTGCAGCGTCTCGACGGTCGTCAGCACCATCGCCGACTCGAGTCTCTCCAGTCCCACGGTCGGACCCTATCGGCTGGGTACGGGAGAGGTACGGGAGTTCGGGGACGCGCGTCGTCTTTACCGTGCTCGTCATGAACATCATCCGCAGGCTCGCCGTCATCACGGCTGCCGCCGCCGTCGCCGCCTCCTCGGTCGTCGGGGTCTCCGTCGCCACCGCCCCCGAGGCGCAGGCGGCGAGCTGCTCGACCAAGACCGTGAAGCTCGGCAGCAAGGGAACCTGCGTCAAGGAGCTCCAGCGGCGCCTGGGTGGGCTGAGTGTCGACGGCAACTTCGGCAAGGGCACCCGCAACCGGGTACGCGCCTTCCAGGCCGACACCGGACTCGCCGCCGACGGGGTCGCGGGCAAGAAGACCTGGGCCAAGCTGAACCGCTACGGAACCGCGGTCGGCTGGGTGGCCGGCGGCACCCTCTACGCCTGCCGGAAGAGTGCCACCGAGATGTACTTCTCGCTGTGGAACAACACCGGCAAGCACGCCCAGTGGGAGTACAAGGTCGCCGGTAGCACCTTCGTCGGGACGAAGACCACCGTGAAGAACAGCATCCGGCGACTGACCTTCGACAGCCGTGCGACCAGCTTCAACAGCATCCGGCTGGGCGTGTGGGTCGGCTACCTCGATCCGGCGCACTTCAAGACCACCACGAAGGTACGCGACTACAAGCGGTCCTCGCTGCGCACCTGCGCCTGACGTACGGCGGTAGGCTCGCCGCTGTGCCCGCACGACTCAAGCCCGCCCCGGCCGCAGAGGTCTCCGCAGCGCTGGATCGCTTGGCGACGGGGTCGGGCACAGCGGCGAAAGCCGACCTGCGGCTCCTCACCAAGCACTTCCTCGCCCTGCTCGAGCAGCGCGCGCCGGGTAGGAGCGTCGAGGTGCGCGTCCCGCCGTTCGCCGCGGTGCAGTGTGTCGAAGGGGTCAGGCACACCCGCGGCACCCCGCCGGCGGTGATCGAGACCGACGCGGTCACCTGGATCGCCCTCGCCACGGGAGAGATGACCTGGTCCGACGCCGTCGATCAGGCCCGGGTCAGGGCCTCGGGAGAACGCACCGACCTCTCGGCGTACCTGCCCTTGGGCGCGACGGCGGGGTAGTCCGGTAGCGAACTGCCTAAATACTCGCGAGTAATAGGCAGTTCGCTACCGGACTACCCGATTTCAGCGCGAGCCAGCAGCCCGCT
>NZ_JBIWNX010000013.1:0-197492 GCF_044767415.1 Nocardioides sp. NPDC101246 | reverse complement strand
CGGGGCGGGCGGGGGCCGCGCGGGGGGGGGGGGGCGCCCGCGGCCCCCCCCCCCGGGCCGCCCCCGCCCCCCCCCGGGGCCGGGGGGGCGCCCCCCCCGCGCCCCCGCGCCCGCCCCGCCCCCCCCCCCCCCCCCCCCCCCCCCCCAACCGCCGTTATCCACAGCCTCGAGGAAAGGCAGTGAGAGTTTCGGGGATGGCGTTCATCCTGGGGCGATGGTGACGCATGCGGAGCATTTCAGGCCACGGCCATGGTCGGAGGAACGGCCCCAGGTGGTGATGCCCGTGCCGCTGGACCACACCGGGCGGACGGGGCCGACGACGCGACAGGCACGTGGTCGCGGGTGGAGGCGGGTGTGGCGCGGGCTGTACGTTCCGGCGAGCGTCGATCCGGACGACGCGCAGCAGCGCGTGCTGGAGGCGGCGACGCTGCTGCCCAACACTGGAGCCGTCACCGGATGGGCGGCGTATGCATGGGCAGGGGCGAAGTGGTTTGCCGGGATGGGCGAAGGGCGGGCGATCACGTTGTCGACGTACGGGCACAAGATCGCCGCACGGCCCGGGGTGGAGATCTCGGCCGAACGGATGCCTCCCCAAGAGCGCTGCTGGGTGGACGGGATCCCGTTCACGAACCCGGCGAGGTCGGTCGTCTTCGAGATGCGGTATGCGCCGGACGTACGCGAGGCCGTTCGTTGGCTCGATCTGGCGTTGGCGAGCGATCACGTCAGTCGGGTGGAAGCGGCGGCGTACGTCTCGACGTTGAACGGCTGGACCGGCGTCCAGCTCGCTCGGGATGCGACCGTCCTCTCGGACGAGAACGTCTGGTCACCGACCGAGGTCGACCTGCGGCTCTGCTGGCGGCTGGATCTACAGCTCGAGAACATCGTCTGCAATCGTCCGGTGTTCGATCATGATGGTCGGCACATCGGTACGCCTGACGTGCTCGATCTCGAGGCCGGCGTCGTAGGGGAGTACGACGGAAAGGCCCATCTGCAAGGAAAGCAGCGCGCCACCGACATCCAGCGAGAAGGTCGCTTCCGTGCGTCCGGGCTCGAGTACGTCACCATGGTCTCCCGAGATCGCTTCGAGCCGAGCGGATTCCTCCGCCGTACGTTGGAGGCGAGGTCCAGGGCCCGCCGGCTCCCGGTTGCCGACCGCCGCTGGACGATCGATCAGCCGAGATGGTGGATCCCCACCCATACCGTGGAACAGCGCCGCGCCTTGAGCGCCGCAGAACGAGAGCGGTTCCTGGGGTGTCGTGCCGCGTAGGTGCCGAGCGTCGAGGTAGTCCGGTAGCGAACTGCCTAAATACTCGCCGGTAATAGGCAGTTCGCTACCGGACTACCCCGACCACCCCGCCTACCTCGCCATCCCCCTCCCAGATAATCTCACTCTATGAGCCACTCCACCGAAGACATCAAGGCCCGTGTAGACGACCTCTTCCCCGGGATCCGCAAGGACCTCGAGGACCTCGTGCGGATCGAGTCCGTGAGCGCCGACCCCGAGCGCCTGAGCGAGGTCGAGAAGAGCGCCGAGAAGACCCTCGACCTCTTCGCGGCCGAGGGCTTCGACGTGGAGATCGTGCGTGCCTTCGACGGTGCTCCGCCGGCCATCGTCGGTGAGAAGAAGGGCCCCGAGGGGGCCCCGACGGTGCTGCTCTACGCCCACCACGACGTCCAGCCGGAGAACGACCACGCCGACTGGGACACCCCGCCGTTCGAGCCCACCGAGGTCGGGGACCGGCTCTACGGGCGCGGTGCGGCCGACGACAAGGCCGGCATCGCGGCCCACATCGGCGCGGTCCGAACCCTCACCAGCCTCGACGAGAACGGTGAGCTCCCGGTCACCGTGCGCCTCTTCATCGAGGGTGAGGAGGAGGTCGCCTCGGCCACGCTGCCCCAGCTGCTGGAGAAGTTCCAGGACAAGCTGAAGGCCGACGTCATCGTGATCGCCGACTCCGGCAACTGGGACATCGGTGTCCCGGCGCTGACCACGTCGCTGCGCGGTCTCATCCGCGTCGACGTCGAGCTCCGCACCCTCAGCCACGCGGTCCACTCCGGCATGTGGGGCGGTCTGGCTCCCGACGCGATCATGGCCCTCGTACGTCTCCTCAACACCCTCTGGGACGAGAACGGCGCTCCCGCGGTCGAGGGGCTCGTCTCCGGGCCTGCGGCCGACGTCGACTACCCCGAGGAGCGGCTGCGCGCCGAGTCCGGGGCCATCGCCGGCCTGCAGTGGGTCGGCGAGGGCAGCGCCGTCGAGCGGATGTGGACGCAGCCTGCGATCACGATCACCGGTCTGGACGCCCCCAAGGTCGACGGCGCCTCCAACACGCTCTCCCCGAGCGCCCGCGCCAAGGTCACCATCCGGATCGCCCCCGGCGACTCCGGCGAGAACGCCGTCGCCGCCCTCACCCAGCACCTGGAGAAGCACGTCCCGTGGGGCGCCGAGCTGACCACCAAGGTCGTCGACACCGGTGAGCCGATCGCCCTGGACGCGACCGGCCCGGCCTACGACGCCGCCCGTG
Source organism: Nocardioides sp. NPDC101246 (assembly GCF_044767415.1). Classification (NCBI taxonomy): domain Bacteria; kingdom Bacillati; phylum Actinomycetota; class Actinomycetes; order Propionibacteriales; family Nocardioidaceae; genus Nocardioides; species Nocardioides sp. NPDC101246. Next base: position 194,967 of record NZ_JBIWNX010000013.1, on the reverse strand, counting down.
CCGCCTTCACCGAGGCCTGGGACGGCACCGCCCCGATCGACATGGGCGTGGGCGGCTCGATCCCGTTCATCGCGGAGTTCCTCGAGGCGTTCCCGAAGGCCAGCGTGCTGGTCACGGGCGTCGAGGACCCCGACACCCGCGCCCACGGCGCCAACGAGGGACTCCACCTCGCCGAGTTCCGCAAGGTCGTCGTCGCCGAGGCGCTGCTGCTCCAGAAGCTCGGAAGCCGCTGACCGTCCACCGAGGTGACTCGGTCGGGTGACACTGCCTTCGTGGAGTTCCGCGAAGGCAGTGCGCCTTCACCGAGTTACCCTTCGACAAGCTCAGGACATCGCCTCGGTGAACATTCGCGCCCGGAGCTAGACCCCAGGCAGCGTCAGCGCCACCCGGGTGCCCTCACCAGGGCGTGAGTCGAGCTCGACCAACCCGTGGTGGCGCCTGGTGATCTGCTCGACCAAGGTCAGCCCGAGCCCGGCTCCGCGCGAACCACCCAGCGCGGAGTTGGAGCCTCGGTAGAACGGTTCGAAGACCTTCGGCTGTTCCTCGAAGTCGATGCCCACGCCGCCGTCGGCGATGAAGACCGTGACCTCGCTGCCGGCGCTGTAGAGCATCACCTGGACCCGCGAGCCCCGGTAGCTGTAGGTCAGCGCGTTCTTGACCAGGTGCAAGAAGGCCGCGCGCAGCTCGCGAGGATCACCGACGACGTACGCAGGTCCGGTCGGCGTCGTCAGGACGCACTCGATGTCCTTGTGGGCTGCGTCGGGATCGAGCTCGTCGAGCACGTCGTCGAGCATCTCGGAGACCTCGATCGTGGTCTCGCCGGGGGCGTTGGCTGGGTCGCGGATCCGGGACAGGAGCAGCAGGTCGCTGACGATGCCCTCGATCTGGGCGCTGCGTACGGTCAGCGTCTCCACCTGGACGATCCAGGGCAGGGTGTTGGCCTGCTCGCCGGCCAACGCGTTCAGCGAGGTGCCGAGCGCGTTCACCGGGATCCGGAGCTCGCGGGCGACGGCCTCGATCAGCCGGTTCCGTTCGCGATCGGCGTGGGCGAGCTGCTGGGCGAGGTCGCGCTCCTGCGTGTAGGCGTTGGCGGTGAGCACGATGCGCCCGAAGTCGCGGCCGAGCTCCATCGCCAGCCGGCCCTCCGCGTCGGTCCACGTGGGCCGCCCGGGGGAGCGGAGCAGGACGATGTGGCCGAGCCACTCGTGGTCGGCGCCGACCGGTACGACCAGGGCGCTCGCCGCTCCCAGGGTCTCGAAGAACTCGTTCACGACGGCGGCCTGCTCGTTCCACTCCGAGGAGTCCGCGATCCGCTCGCGGCACAGGATCGAGTAGGTGCCGTCGGCCCAGTATCGCGACGTGTTCCGCGAGGTGAGCGTGGCCAGGCCCGGGTCGGGGTCCCAGTCGAGGCCCGGGGTCGCGTGCACGACCATCTCGTTGTGGGAGCCCTTGGTCGCCATCCAGATCCCGTCGGCGCCCAGGCCGCGGATCAGCGCGTCGTGGCTGGTGTCGAGCACGTCGGCGAGGCTGAGCTTGGAGCTGGCGTCGCGCAGGAACTCCTTGGCGGTCTCGAGGTTCGCGGCGCGCTCGTAGAGCCGCTCGCGCTCGAGGTAGCCGCGCACGACCCGCTGGGCACGCTTCGCGAACCGGTTGAGCACCCGGCGCTGGGTGAAGTCGGGCCGACGGCCGCTGACCGGCATGTCCACCGAGAGGCAGCCCTGGATGGAGCCGTCGTCACCGAGGATCGGCGCGATCAGCATGTCGTGGGGGTGCCACGCGTCGGCGGCGTCGATCATGTTGGTGGTCGAGACCCAGCTGCCCTCGTGAAGGTTCACCCGCTCCTGGGGGATGAACCGCCAGGCGCCCCAGTTCTCGCCGCGGGAGAGGTTGTCGCGCAGGTCGGAGAGGGCCCACCGGGTGCCGAGGATCTCCTCGGCCGTCTCCCGTCGCCCGTGGGCGTTCAGCCCGCTGATGAAGCCGTGGACCGCGACCACCTCGAGCTCGTCGCCGCGGACGACGTTGATCGCGGAGATGCCGAAGCCGAGCAGCTCGCAGATGCCTTCGGAGATCATCTGGAGCGCGGGATCGGCCACCGGCAGCGACGTCCTGCTCGGCGTGCTCGCAGGCACGTCGAGGGCTTCGACTGACTGTGGTGGGGGCATCCTTGCTCTCGGGTAGGTCGGTCAGGGAGGGTGTTGCAACTGCGTGGCAGTCCTGAGGACCTGGGCACCACGGAGTGTTGCACGAAACGCGCGCGCTGTGCAGCCGTAGGCGTCCGTCTCGACCAGATTGTGACGTTTGGTTAACCGAGCGAGGTGGCGTCGTTGGCCAACGGAAGGACGAGGGATACGCGGGTGCCGGTGCCGGGCTCCGAGCGCAGCGTGACGCGGCCGTCGTGGCGGCGTGCGACCCGGTCGACGATGCTGAGCCCGAGGCCGACGCCCTTGCGGCCACCGATCGCCTGGCTCGACCCGCGGTAGAACTCGGTGAAGACCTGGATCTGCTCCGCCGCGGGGATGCCGACGCCGTTGTCGGTCACCGAGATGGCCGCCTCGCTCGCGCTCTCCACGATGTAGAGCCGGATGTGGCCGCCGCGGTGGGTGTAGACCAGCGCGTTGTCGACCAGCCGGAGGATCGCCGCCGTGATCTCGCTGCGGTCGCCCAGCACGAAGACGCTGCGCGCGGGCACGTCGAGGCTCACCTCGATGCCACGCTTCTCGGACTCGTACGTCCTCTGCTCGAAAATCTCCTGCAGGAGGGACGTCAGATCGACGTGGGCGAGCGCCGGCCGGGAGGCGGGGTCGGAGAAGCGCGAGAACAGCAGCAGGTCGTCGACCATCGCGACCAGCTGGTCGGATCGGCTGATCAGGTTGCCGACCTGCTGGAACCAGGTCGGCGATCCGCGGTCCTCGTGACGCATCGCGTCGATGCCGGTGGTGAGGGCGGTCAGCGGGTTGTGCAGCTCCTGCGCGACGGCCTCGATGAGCCGGCTGTGCACCTTGTCGGCGGTGGCCAGCCGCTGGGCGAGGTCACGCTCCTGGGTGTAGGCGTTGGAGGTGAGCACGATGCGCCCGAAGTCGCGACCGAACTCCATCGCGAGGCGCCCCTCGGCATCGGTCCAGCGCGGCCGGCCCGAGCCACGCACCAGCACCAGATGACCCAGCGCCGTGGTCTCGACCCCGATCGGTACGACCAGGAGCGAGTCCGCCTCCACCGCGTCGAGGAACTCGAGGCCGAGCCTGGCGAACATCCTCCGCTCCGCGGCACCCTGTTGCAGCGCCTGCCGGAGCAGGTCGCGGTTGACGATGGCGTGCTGGCCCGCGTTCCACAACCGGGTGGCCTGGTAGGCCTGTCCTGCGGCGATGTTGTTGCTGTCGTTGGCGTTCCAGCCCAGGCCGGGGGAGGCGTAGGCGACGGACCCGCCCTCGCCGTCCTGAGCCTGTACGTAGAGACCATCGGCGTCGAGACCCCGGCTCATCGCCTCCTGGGTGGCCTCGAGCACCTCGGTGAGGCCGAGCTGGGAGTTGGCTTCTCGCAGGAAGCTCTGGGCCTCGAGCAGGTTGTTGGCCCGCTCCTCGAGGTATTCGCGCTGCAGAGTCAGCAGCACCGTTCGCCTCGCCTGGCGGGCGAACCGGTTGAGGATCCGCTGCTGGCGCCTGCCGGGCCTGCGGCCGTTGGTCGGACGGTCGATCGACAGTACGCCGACGAGCTCCCCGTTCTCGTCGTAGAAGGGCGCCAGGAGCTCGTCGAGCCGGTGCCAGTCCTGCGGGTCCTTCAGGATGTCCTCGTCGGTGTCGGGGACCCAGTAGCCCTCGGCCTCACCGATGGTGTTCTTCTCGTGGGGGACGAACTTGATGTCGCCCCAGTCCACGGACATGTCCAGCAGGTCGGTGACGACCGAGACCGGGAACCGGGTGCCGAGCATCTCGGCGACGGTCATCTCGCCCTCGACGGTGTGGCCGGTCTCGTCCCCGTAGGCCGCGACGATCTCGAACTCGTCACCTCGGCGGATGTTGATCACGGCGGCGCCGAAGCCGACGAGCTCGGTGACCCCCTCCGCGATCAGCTGCAGACCGGGATCCGGGCTCGGGTACGCCTCGGAGGCGCCGCTTGGCGCGTCCGGACCCTCTGAGGGCGTACTGGTCATGAGTTCTCCGCCGAGATGAAAATGCAACCCGTTCCCGTTGCGTAAGGTTAAACAATGGGCAGCGTCACACGGAATGTGCTTCCCACGCCAGGGGTCGAGTCGACGGATATCAGTCCGCCGCGTCGACTGACGATTCGAGACACGATCGTCAGTCCGAGACCGGTGCCTGGCTGTTTGAGGGCTGTGGGGTTGGTCGAACGGAAGAACTCGGTGAAGAGCCGGTCCTGATCCTCCGGTGAGATCCCGAGGCCGTGGTCGGTCACCCGGAGCTCGAACCAGCCGGGGCTGGTGCGGGTGCTCACGATGACCTGACCGCCCTCGGGGCTGTACTTGATCGCGTTGGTGACCAGGTTGATCACCACCCGGTCCAGATCGCCCGGCGCGAGGGTCACGTAGACGTCGTCGGACGGCATGTCGAAGACGAGCTCGTGGGCGTCGCTGGTGGGCATCTCGGCGCTGAGCTGGCTGTGGACCTCCTCGAGCACGGGCGCGACCTGGATCGGCACCGTGGTCGGGAGGTGGTCGGGGTCGGAGACCTTCGACAGCATCGCCAGGTCGGCCACGATCTTCTCGGTGCGGTCACGGTTGCGGGTGAGCGCGGTCAGCACCTCGGCGTACTCGTCCTCGGACTCGGCGTAGGGCAGCGACTCGATGTTCCACCGGAACGCGGAGAGCGGGTTCTTCAGCTCGTGGGCGACCGTCGCGATCAGCCGGCTCTTGTGGGCCTCCAGCTCGCGCAGCGAGTCGACCGCCGCCTTCTGACGCAGGTACGCCCTGGAGTTGTGGACCACGCGGCCGAAGTCGCGGCCGAGGTCGGCGGCGGTGATCAGCTCGAGCTCGCTCCAGTGGGGCTTGTCGGGACCGCGGCAGAGGAGCATCGCTCCGTACCACGTCTGGCCGGAGCCGATCGGGACCCCGACGATCGAGCCGACCTTGTAGTGGCGGACCCACTCGGTGATCCGCTGCTGCGCCTCCGGGTCGGGGTGGGGCAGCCGCGCGGCGCCGTCCGGGGTCTGGACGGTGATGCTGCGCTGGTCCCAGAGGTATTGCCCGTAGTCGACCATGAACGGGTTGGTCAGGTCCTCGATCGGGAGCTTGAAGTCCTCCCGGTAGATCTTGGTGCGGATGCCCCGGCCGCCCGGCTTGGACATGTGCAGCCAGAAGTCGGTCAGGTCGAGTACGTCGACCAGCCCGGTGCTCAGCGAGTTGAGGATCTCGTCGGGGTCCAGCTCGCGCCCGGCGCGGCGGATCACGTCGCGGGCGGCCTCGGCGAGGCGTACCTGCTCGGAGAGCTCCTCGCGCTCCAGGGCGAGCAGGATGGCGCGCTGCGCCTGCACCGCGTGGCGGCCGAGCACGGCGCGCTTCTCCGGATTGGGGCGGAGCCCGTCGGTCGGTACGTCGACGATCAGGGTGCCGCGAAGCTTGCCGGCGTCGTCGCGCAGCGGCGCGACCAGCAGGTCGAGCGGGTTCCAGGCGCCGGCGGCGTCGACCGTGGTCATCGTCGGGATCCAGCCGTACACGTCGGCGGTCGGGTCCAGCCGCTCCGCCGGCACGAACTTGAAGATGCCCCAGTCGTCGGCCCGAGCGAGCTCGGCCTCGAGCCGCTCGATGGGGGTCACGGTGCCGAGCAGGTCGGCGCGGGCGGACTCCTGGCCCGAGACCACGACCATGTGAAGGTCGCCGTCGGCGCGCGCGACGCTGATCGTGGCCATCTCGAAGCCCGCCAGCGCGGTCAGGCTGTCGGCGATCAGCTGAAGGTCGGAGAGATCCTCGCCGGGGGTGAGCAGACCACCGATCTCGGCCAGATCGGTCGTGATGGTGGTCATCGTCGTGGTGAGGTCGCTTCTGGCGCGCTTCCCGCCCAACGGTGGCGGGGCGAATCCCGGCGGCACCGTCAGTCGGTGACCGCCGGCGGGCTTGGGCGCTGAAGAAGTCATCGGATCGATTATCCGGGATGTCGGTCCCGTGCGGTAGGGCAGACGTGGATCGTTCTTTACATTCATGATTCCGAGACGTTCATGTGACCACCCTTACAGGACTGTCAAGGGTTCGCTGATCGCCTGCGTACGGCCTTACACTCGGTGCCGTGGTCAACCTCACCAGCTCAGGTAGGCACGTGTCCCGACGCAAGGGTGGCGACGGCCGGCTCACCGCCGCCCTCGACCCCCACGACCAGGGTCCTCAGGATCACTGCGGCGTCTTCGGTGTGTGGGCGCCGGGCGAGGACGTCGCGAAGCTGACGTACTTCGGCCTGTACGCGCTGCAGCACCGTGGCCAGGAGTCGGCGGGCATCGCGGTCAGCAACGGGCGCCAGATCCTGGTCTACAAGGACATGGGCCTGGTCAGCCAGGTCTTCGACGAGCCGACCCTCGAGTCGCTCAAGGGCCACGTGGCCATCGGTCACGCCCGCTACTCCACCACCGGTGCCTCGGTGTGGGAGAACGCGCAGCCGATCTTCAAGCCGACGCCGGACGGCTCCGTCGCCCTCGGCCACAACGGCAACCTGATCAACGTCGCCGACATGCGCTCTGCCGTCGAGGCGCTGCCCGAGCACTCCGAGGGCCGCCACGCCCCGGTGTCGACCAACGACACCTCGCTGCTCACCGAGCTGCTCGCCTTCCACCCCGACTCCTCGCTGGAGGCGCGCGCGCTGGAGGTGCTGCCGACGATCAAGGGCGCCTTCTCGCTGGTGTGGATGAACGAGGACACCCTGTTCGCCGCGCGTGACCCGCAGGGCATCCGCCCGCTGGTGCTCGGCCGCCTCGACCGCGGCTGGGTGATCGCCTCCGAGGATGCCGCGCTGGCCACCGTCGGTGCGAGCGTGGTCCGCGAGGTCGAGCCCGGCGAGATGATCATCATCGACGAGTCCGGCCTGCGCTCGGTGCGGTTCGCCGAGACCGACCGCAAGGGCTGCGTCTTCGAGTACGTCTACCTCGCCCGCCCCGACGCCAACATCGCCGGCCGCAACGTCCACGAGTCCCGCGTCGAGATGGGCCGCGAGCTGGCCCGGGAGTTCCCGGTCGACGCCGACCTGGTCATCCCGGTGCCCGAGTCCGGCATCCCCGCCGCGACCGGCTACGCGCTGGAGAGCGGCCTGCCCTTCGGCCAGGCGTTCGTGAAGAACGGCTACGTGGGGCGCACCTTCATCCAGCCCTCCCAGACCCTGCGCCAGCTCGGCATCCGGCTCAAGCTGAACGTGCTCGAGCACATGGTGCGCGGCAAGAAGGTCGTCGTCGTCGACGACTCGATCGTGCGCGGCAACACCCAGCGCGCCCAGGTGCGGATGCTGCGTGAGGCCGGCGCCCTGGAGGTCCACGTGCGGATCTCGTCGCCGCCCGTCAAGTGGCCGTGCTTCTACGGCATCGACTTCGCCACCCGTGCCGAGCTGATCGCCAACGGTCTCTCCGTCGACGAGATCGCCGCCTCGGTCGGTGCGGACTCGCTCGGGTACATCTCCCTCGACGGGATGATCTCGGCGACCCGCCAGGAGCGCGCCGCGCTCTGCACGGCCTGCTTCACCGGCGAATACCCCGTAGAGCTGCCCGACGAGAGCATGCTCGGCAAGCACCTCCTCGAGGTCTCGCTGCAGTCCCCGACCGAGGGCAAGGCCCTGCCGGTCCTGAACAACCCGTGATCGGAGATCTTGACGTGACTCAGAGCCAGAACGCGTACGCCGCAGCAGGTGTCGACATCCACGCCGGCGACCGCGCCGTGGATCTGATGAAGGTCTGGATCGAGAAGTCCCGGCGCCCCGAGGTGCTCGGCGGGGTCGGTGGCTTCGCCGGTCTCTTCGACGCGAGCGCCCTGAAGGCGTACGAGCGTCCGCTGCTGGCCACCTCGACCGACGGTGTCGGCACCAAGGTCGCGATCGCGCAGGCGCTGGACAAGCACGACACGATCGGGTTCGACCTGGTCGGCATGGTCGTCGACGACCTGGTCGTGTGTGGCGCCGAGCCGCTGTTCATGACCGACTACATCGCCACCGGGAAGGTCATCCCGGAGCGGGTCGCGGCGATCGTCAAGGGCATCGCCGAGGCCTGCGTCGAGGCCGGCTGCGCGCTGGTCGGTGGCGAGACCGCCGAGCATCCGGGTCTGCTGGCCGCCGACGAGTACGACGTGGCCGGTGCGGCCACCGGTGTCGTCGAGGCCGACAAGCTGCTCGGTGCGAACCTGGTCAAGGCGGGCGACGTCGTCCTCGCCATGGAGGCCTCCGGTCTGCACTCCAACGGCTTCTCCCTGGTCCGCCACGTGCTGCTCAACTCCGGCGCCTACACGCTCGACGCGCAGGTCGCCGAGTTCGGAAAGACCCTCGGCGAGGAGCTCCTGACCCCGACCCGCGTCTACGCCAAGGCCTGCCTGGAGCTGGCCCGTGGGACGAAGACCCACGCGATGTCCCACGTCACCGGTGGCGGCCTCGCCGCCAACCTGGAGCGGGTCATGCCCGCGGAGCTCTCCGCGCGCATCGACCGCACCACCTGGACCCCGGCGCCCGTCTTCGACCTCGTCCGCCGCACCGGCTCCGTGGCCCTGCCCGACCTGGAGATGACCCTCAACTGTGGCGTCGGCATGGTCGCGCTGATCGACCCCGAGGACGTCGACGAGGCCGTACGCATCCTGGCCGGCTACGACATCCGCGCCTGGGCCGCCGGTGAGGTCACCGACACCCCGGGTGGCAAGGTCGAGCTCACCGGCTCCTACGCCGGCTGGACCGCCTGAGGCCTCACGAACGCCGAAGGGCGCCTGAGCGAGTCGCTCCGGCGCCCTTCGGCGTCTCTTGGTGCTACTTCTTGAAGACCTGCACCACCGACGGGCGAGGGCCGGCGAACTCGCCGACAGCGGCCTCACCCTTCACGTAGTCGGGGAAGAGGGAGTGCTGGTCGGCCCAGGAGCCGTCCTCGCCCGGGTGCTGGACGGCGACGAAGACCGAGCCGTCCTTGTCGTGGATGACCGGGCCGCAGGTCTCGCTCTCGCGCGGGACCGACAGGAACTGCTGTACGTGGCCGCGCTCGCGTCCCTCCAGCGGGACCTTGAACAGCCCGTCGCACTTCTGGATCGTGCTCGGCGCGCCGTCGGTGGAGATCCACAGGTTGCCCTCGGAGTCGAAGGCGACGTTGTCGGGGCAGGAGATCGGGGAGACCTTGTCGACCGGGTAGCCGGCGAAGTAGGTCGACTCGTTGGTCGCCGGGTCGCCGGCGACGAGCAGCAGCGACCACGTGAAGGTGCCCGCGGCCGCGTCGTTGCGGGCCTCGGTGATCTCGACGATGTGGCCGTCACGGTTGGTGTTGCGCGGGTTGGGCTCGGTGGCCGACTCCTTGCCCACCTTGCCACGGTCGGTGTTGTTGGTGCACGCGACGTAGACCTTGCCGGTCTTCGGTGACGGCTCCACGTCCTCACAACGGTCCATCTTGGTCGCGTTGACCTGGTCGGCGGCCAGGCGGGTGTAGACGAGCACGTCGGCCACGGTCATGCCCGGGACCCGGCTCGCGCCGTTCAGGACCAGCGGCACCCACTGGCCGTAGCCGTCGAACTTGCCGTCGGCCGGCAGCGTGCCCGAGCCGTCGATCTCGGCCGGGGCCGAGTCGCCGAAGAGGCGCGCGACGTAGAGGTCGCCCTCGGTGAGCAGGTCGAGGTTCGCGGCGCGGTTGCGCGGGTTGTACGTGCCCTTGGAGACGAACTTGTAGAGGTAGTCGAACCGCTCGTCGTCGCCCATGTAGGCCACCGCGTGGCCGGACTTGGAGATCGTGACGTTGGCGCCCTCGTGCTTGAAGCGACCGAGGTTGGTGTGCTTGCGCGGCGTCGAGGTCGGGTCGGTGGGGTCGATCTCCACGATGTAGCCGAACCGGTTGGGCTCGTTCTCGTAGCCCGGCTTGCGAGCGTCCCAACGGGCCTCGACGGTCTCGAAGCCGTACGTCGTCTTCGTCCCGCTCGCGAGGCCGTAGCGCTTGTCGCTCGCGCTGGTCCCGGCGGCCAGGAAGTAGCCGTTGAAGTTCTCCTCGCCGGTGAGGATCGTGCCCCAGGGGGTGGTGCCGCCGGAGCAGTTGCCGACCATGCCGGAGATCGTCGTGCCGGTCGGGTCGTCGACCGTCTTGAGCAGGTCGGAGCCGGCCGCCGGGCCGGTCGCCTTGAAGGTCGTGGTGGCGGTGATCCGGCGGTTCTTGGGGGCGCCCTGGACGTACGTCCACTTCTTGCCCTTGCGGGAGCGCTCGAGCTCCACGATGGAGAAGCCGTGAGCGGCCATGGCGATCTTCACGGCCTCGGTCGGGTCGAGGCTCGGCGGGAACATGATGCCGGCGTTGACGTACTCGTGGTTGTTGCAGAGCAGCGCCTTGGTGCCGGCGCTGTTGGTGACGATGATGTCGAGGTAGTCCGAGTTGTAGCCGAACGCGAGCTCCTGCTTCGCGGCGGTCTGCGCGGAGGCGTCGAAGGGCTCACCACCGGCCAGGATCGGGTCGCCCCACCGCAGGATCGGCTCCCAGGTGTAGCCGCGCGGGACGACGAGTTCGTCGACCTCCGCGTTCACCGGCGAGATCGGTGCGAAGGGCAGGTTGCCGGGGCGGCCGCTGCCGCGCCCGGCCTGGATGCCGCCCGAGGCGAGCGGACCCGTCACTGCGGCCGCGGCGGTCGGAGAGGTGGCGCCCAAGGCGATCGCTCCTGCGCTGATACCTGCGAACCCGAGCATCCTGCGGCGGCTGAACACCGAACCCGCGATGTCGCGGAAGTACTCGTTCTCGGAGGTGTTGGGCGCGGGCTTGGCGCACGCGCTGTCGCACTTGAGGGCGCAGGTCACCGCACTGCGCTTGCCGCGGGTGTGTCCAGCCATAGGAAGCAGGGACAGCATGGAGCGCCGGCCGTCGGTGACGGCGGGCGCGGCCTGGTCGCTGCACGAGGGACAGGCGGTGTCGGTCTGGATGTCGCTCAGTTCGGTCACTGCATTTCCGTTCAAGACGCGTTGTGTCAGGTCTCCCGAGAATCGGAAGGGAGGCTATGCGCGGCGAGACAACCGTCCGACCCCTCAATCTGTCGTCCGGGTGAACGGCGAATGACGAGTCATCAGGCTCAGATTCGTGTGACGTCAGTAACATTCGCTGCTAGCGAACGGATTTTCGACACCCCGGCGTGCGGATTCTTGGCATGAACCGGTAGCGTTATCCCTACGAGAAACCTGTGAACAGCCCGGGACTATCCCGGCCAAGTGCGACGAGGGGGCTGGACCCTATGGGGCGCGGCCGAGCGAAAGCCAAGCAGACGAAGGTCGCACGCGACCTGAAGTACCGGACCTATGAGACGGACTTCGGGGCCCTTGCGCGCGAACTTCATGGTGATGAAGACACCGGTCAGACGACGGATCAGAAGTCCGATCAGAAGCCGGACGACTACGACGACTGGTCGGACTACGACGCGGGATCCTCGCGCGACTAGGGTTTGTCGGCCAACGGTGGCAACGCCTTGGTCGACATCCCCTCAGACCGATCGGCCCCGGGTCGATCGGCTCAGGACAACCTCCCCGTGAGTGCCGTAGCCAGGTAGCCGGCCGCCGTAGGGCGTGCCGTCGAAGGCGACGTGCAACCACTCGTCTCCCACTGGGATCAGAGTGGGCCACGGAAGGTTCGTGACGTACGCCGAGCGGAGCTCTGCGACCTCGTTGAGGTCCAGGTCGAAGATCGGGTAGCGAGCGCGGACGTGACGCGGGTTGTCGCGTCCGTCGCTGGCTCCGACGACGACTGTGCCGTCCAGCGGGACGAGCGTGGTGCCCTCGGTGGCCGTCCGGTCGGTTCGCGCTGCCCGCAGGCTGAGCGCGTCCAGGCTCGGCCCGCCGGCGAGCACGGGATGGAAGTCGAAGTACTTCTTGGCGCTGACGTAGCCGACCAGCCACTCGCCGTCGCGGCGTAGGAGGTGGGGGTCCCAGACCCCAACCGACCTACTGCGCCGGCTCTCGGTCGGCAGGGCGAGCGGGGTCGAGTCGAGGACGTGCTCGCCTCGGGTCAGGTCCGCGCGCGAGCGTGCGATGGTGACCCCGACCGGGCTCCAGGGTTTGCTGGGGTCGGTCTTGTCCGGGGCCTTGAAACCTCCCCAGGTGCTCGTCGCGACCAGCCACTCGTCGCCGTCGCGCACGAGGTGGGTCGCGTGGTCGCCGTAGACCAGGTCGTCCCGGCGGAAGTAGAGCGCCCCGCGGTGGACGAGGTCGTACGTCACCGGGTCCAGCCCCCACACCGAGGTGTGCGCCGTGGGGAAGAAGCCCGGACCGGCGCTGGTGGCGGTGAGCAGCAGGGTGCCGTCGCCCTCGCGGAACGGCGAGCCGTCGGCGTACGTCACCACCCGGATGTCGCGCAGGCCGAGCTGCCCGAAGGCGCCGCTGCGTACCTCCTCTGCCGAGCCCTCGTGGCCCACGGTCAGGCCGGCGAGCCACGAGGGCTCGCGCGGCTCGATCCCGACCTCGGTGAGGTCGACCCGTGCTCTGGCCTCCCAGGCGCCGTCCTTGTAGGTCATCGCGGTCAGCATCGTCCCGGTCAGCGTCAGCGCGAACCGGGCCACCCCGCGACCGACCCGGCCATGGCGCCGGCTCGCGTGAGACGTACGCCGCGACCCGGTCGTCACCGTCAGCGACACTCGCCGCCCGTCGTAGCTCCCGGTGAGCACATCCCCACCCGAGGTGAAGCTGAGCGAGACCGGGCCGTCACAGGCCGCCTCGATCGCGGCGTTGGCCGCGGGCCGGGAGAAGGTGCTGGACTCGATCGTGATCGTGACGGGGCGCTGGCGACGTACGACCTTGAATTCGGGGAACATCGGCTCCAGTCTTCCGGGCGCGTGGGCACCGGCCTAACGCAGCCCCCGGACATAGGCGGTGGCCCGCCGCAGGTCGTGGAGCCGCGCCTCCCAGGTGATGCCGAGGAAGAGCAGCAGGAGCCCGGCCGCGCCGAGCACCCACCACTGCTGCAGCGACTCCGCCGACGGCATCTGGGCCAGGGCCAGGACGGAGGCGACCAGGGCGCCACCGACCAGGGGTGCGGCCCAGCGCAGCAGGGCGCCGCCGATGATGAAGGCCAGGCAGGCGAGGCCGAGCACGGCGGTCCGCATCGAGACCGGGTCCTGGAGGGCCGCCGGGACGGACGGGATGAGCGCGAGGAAGACGCCCGGCCCGAGCACCGGCAGCGAGGCGACCTCCCGGTCGAGTCGGAGCTTGACCACGCCGAAGACAACCAGCGCGATCGCGGGTGGCAGCGTGTAGTACTCCCAGGTCGTGACCGAGGTGTCGGCCAGCCGGATCCACAGCGCGATGGTGGCCAGGCCGGCGCCGACCCACCCCAGCCAGCGACGCTCGTGATGGGCGATCGCGTGTGCGGAGACGGCCGCGGCGGCCAGGATCAGCAGGATGCTCAGCCAGGGGAGATCGACTCCGCGAGAACCGACCGCGGTCGGCCCGTCCGGGGTCAGGACGATCGTGGGACCGAGGCTGACCGTGCCGACGACGATCGTGACGACCGCGGCGACCGCGGCGGTGATCTCGGCCGAGGGCAGCAGCCGGAAGATGGTGACGGCGGTCAGGATGACGATGATGCCGGCGGCGGCGTACGGCTCGGGGATGTCGTTGAGGCCGGCGAACATCCAGCAGAACGCGGTCAGCGTGACGATCCAGTAGGGAGCGGTGACGGCCTTGGTCTGCAGCTCCTGGCTGAGCCGGTCCACGGCGACCGCCGCGACGGTGAGCACGCCGGCCACCACCAGCGCCAGGAGCTCGTTGGTGAAGGCGGCGCCGAGCGATCCGAGGCCGAGCAGGCCGGCGATCGTGAGCCGTGGCCCGGACTGCTGCGGATCGTGACGCAGGATCGTCGCGATGCACATGACACCGGCGATCAGCAGCAGGATCGCCAGCCAGTCGGTGTCGAGCGCCCAGGCCTCGCCGAAGGAACCCAGCACGATCGACACCGCGGCACCGGTGGCGGCCGCCGCCTCGATGGCCGGGCTGCGGCGTACGAGCACGATGACGCCCATCGCCACGACGACCACCACCGCGGTGTAGGGGTGCTCGATGTCTGCCAACCGGGCCGCCTGCCACACGGCAGCGGTCAGGGCGAGGATCCAGTAGGCGGTCGCGACCTCCCGGGTCGTGCCGGACTGGACGCGGTCGACGATGAGGCCGATGGCGGTGAGGACGAGAGTCACGGACAGCGCGAGCACGTCGCCGGAGAGGACCGCGGCCGTGGCCGCGCCGAGGCCGACGGTGCCTGCCACGGCCAGCGCGGGAGGCTGGCGGTGGTGCAGACCGATGGCCGCGGCGAGGATGGTGGCGATGGTCAGCAGGACCGCCGCCCAGGTGACGTCGACCGCGCCGATCCCGATCGAGATCGCGGCGCAGGCCACGGCCGCCCACCAGCCCGACCCCCGGAAGCGGAAGAGCGTGATCAGGCCGAGGACCGTGACGATCACGCACGCGGCCCACTGCCGCTCCACGTCGATCAGCGGGGCGAGCGACCACAGGCCGAGGGTGAGTGTCACCACCGAGTAGCTGGCGGTGACCTCACGATCGGCGCCGAGCAGACCCTGACCCGCGTACGCGGCCACCGCCGCCAGCGCGAGCGCGACGACCACGGTGAGCAGGTCGCTGGGCAGGGCCGCGGCGAGCGCGGCCACCCCGAAGATGCCGGCGGCCAGGAGCCGCGGCCACCGCTCCGCCCACCAGGCCAGCGCGACGGCGACACCGACCAGCAGCAGCGCCGGGACCAGCAGCGGGGCGCCGTAGCAGGCGGCCGTGATCGCGAGCCCGGCGAGACCGCCGGAGAAGAGGATCCAGCCGATGGTCGGCCGGTAGGTGCGGAACGCGGGCGGGTTGATCCGGAAGAACCACGCGGTGCCGAGAGCGAAGATCGCGGCCTCCGCAGGCAGGGTCAGCCAGCCCGGCAGCAACGGCTCCGGACCGGTGACCGTGGAGAACGCCGACTCGGTCCAGGGCACGGCCGCGAGCCGGACGGCGGCCGAGACCGCCAGGATGAGGACGGTGATGCCCAGGCCCACGGCGTACGGCGTCAGCGCGGCGGCGGCCCAGCGCCAGGGCCGGGGGAGCGCGACGAGTGCGCCGGCGGCGACCAGGGTGACCACCACGGCCACGACCGTCAGGGTGACCGCGCCGTCGTCGAGAGCGGGCTGGGTGAAGGTGTAGGCGGCGATCAGGAGAGACACCCCGACCATCGCGACCTTGGCGTCCTTGGGCAGCGGGAACAGCAGCGCCACGACCGTGAGCAGCGCGGCGGCGCCGAGCAGCAGCGGCAGGGTGCCACCGCGCAGCAGCTCGGAACCGGTCAGTGCGGGATCGGTGAGGCCGCGGACGAGCAGCATCAACCAGAAGCCGGCCATCACGACCATCGAGCCGATGGTCAGGGCCTGCAGGTCGGTCTTGCTCGCCACGATCACCACGACGAGGGCGACGACCGCTGCGACCAGCGGGAACCAGATGAGGTCGGAGATGAGCTCGAGGCCGATCAGCGCGGTGAGTACGCCGGCGGCGGCCGCCACCTGTGGCCCGATCACCGCGGTGAGCTTCTCGCTGCGCGCACCGATCAGGGACATCGCGGTGCCGGCCAGGAAGACGACCACACCGACGATCACCAGGAAGCCACGGTCCCAGGCGACTCCGTCGAGCCAACCGGCGTACTTCATCCCGGCCACGTCCAGGGCGAGCAGCCCCAGTGCGAGCGTCCAGACTCCTTCGGTGCCGGCCCGCAGCTCGAGATGCATCAGCAGCGCGCCGCCGATCGTGAAGAGCGCCGTGAAGACGACCAGCATCGTGGTGCGGCCGCCGACGCCCATCGTGGCCCAGGCGACCGCGAGGAAGATGACGCCCGCGACCAGCAGGAAGAGCACGCCGACGCCGACCAGGATCAGCGGCACCGTGATCGGCGCCCGCCGGGCGACCGGAGCACCGGGGAACGGCGCCGGTCCGGCCATGGCGGTCGCCGCTGGGGCGGGGGCCGGGGGCGGGGGCGGGAGGGGTGCGGCCTCGGGCTCGGGCAGGATCAGCGGCGGCGCCGCGGGAGGCGCGGAGACCGGCACGGGAGCGGGCGGCGGGGTCCGTCGCGCGGCTCGGCTCGCCTCCTCCCGGATCGAGCGCAACCGGGTCATGAGTACGTCGGCCCGCAACAGGGTGCCGTAGAGCTCTTGCGCGACAGCGTTCTCCAGCGGCAGCCCACAGTGCGGGCAGGGGCTGGTACCGGGCTCGAAGGCCTCCCGGCAGTCGGGGCAGCGACCAGGATCGGCGTACTTCACAGCCAACCATCCTTGCGTAGTTCCGCCGAAGCGTGTGCGGGAAACGCAGGGTGTACCAAATGACAACCGGCTTCGACCCAGGACTGCAGGTCGAAGCCGGTTGTTGCTTGTGGGCAGGGGCGGGGTCGAACCGCCGACCTATCACTTTTCAGGCGATCGCTCGTACCAACTGAGCTACCTGCCCAAGCGAGGTGAAACACTACCGGAAGCGCCCGCGACGTTCCGAATCGGGACCCGATACCGGACGTACGGCCTCGCTTTGGCGGCCTCGGACGCAGACCTCTAGGATGTCCCGGCAGGCCCCCTTCGTCTAGCGGCCCAGGACCCCGCCCTTTCACGGCGGTAGCGCCGGTTCGAATCCGGTAGGGGGTACGACGCCGGACAGCGGCTCTGATCAGCGGAAACGCTGAGCGGGGCCGCTGCGGCCTTTCTGGTGGGTTCGTTGCGATCGACGGCGCTGATGTGTAACCGTGAGGTGGACGGTCGCCGGTGACCCGATCACGCGTGGACATCGTCGAGCAGGCCCGGACAGGGGTGCCCTCATGGATGACGGTGAACGCTCGGTCGTGACTTCGTCGTCACATGGATGGTCGATTCTGGCGAGGCCGTCGTGGTGGGGGTTGGCGGTCGGCCTCGTCTTCTGGCTGCAGTCCGTGACACCCACTCTCATCCCGAGGTCGTGGTTGACCCAGGCGCTGGTCAGCGGCGTGTGCCTGGCTATCGGATACGGAATCGGTGCGTCTGCGGGGCATGTGATCGGCGCAATTCTCTCCGGGACGCGACGGCACCCGTCGCCGCGGCAGCGACGGGGTGCGTGGATCGTCCTGGGCGTCTGTTGGCTCGTCGCGCTCTGCTGGGGGTCTGCCCTGTGGCTTGACTGGCAGCAGGGCCAGTTGGAGCTGATGGGCATGCCGAGCATCGACGTGGCTGACGCCGCGCAGATGGCGGTGGCGGGGGTCGCGGCGGCGACACTGCTGGTGCTCGTGGGCCGGCTGATCGCCCGTGGCATCGCTGCGCTTCACCGGCGGGTGCGGCAGCGCGTTCCGGTGCGGCCGGCCGCGGCCGCGAGCACCTTCGCGCTGTCGGCCTTGACTGCGGCCCTGGTCATCGGAGTGGCATTCGCCGGACTCAGCGCCTGGGCGAACTCGTTCTACGCGGCGCAGAACGAGCAGACCGAGGCGGGCATCACCCAGCCTTCCTCAGCGACAGTCTCAGGAAGTCCCGCATCGCTGGTCTCTTGGGACAGTCTTGGTCGAACCGGTCGCGACTTCGTCGCCGAGGCCGCCACAGCTGAGGAGCTCGCGGACTTTCACGGTGCTGGCGCCCGGGTCACGGCACCGGTACGGGTCTACGCCGGCGTGCAGTCCGCCGACACGCTCCAGGAACGGGCCGAGCTCGCCGTTCGCGAGCTCGAGCGCGCCGGGGGGTTCGACCGGGAGGTTCTGGTCGTATGGGTCCCCACCGGGTCGGGGTGGATGATTCCCGAAGCGGCGGAGGCGCTCGAGCAGCTGTACGCAGGCGACACCGCCATCGTCGGGATGCAGTACTCCTACCTGCCGAGCCTGTTCTCGGTGTTCCTCGACGCCGGGCTCGCAGTCGAAGCCGGCTCAATTCTCCTCCACACGGTCGCCGAGCACTGGTCACGCCTGCCGGCTGCGTCCCGTCCGAAGCTGCTGCTCTTCGGGAAGAGCCTCGGCACTGCCGGTGTGGAAGCGCCGTTCGCGGCCGTCGACGCCACCTCGTCGCTCAGCAACCTGGCTGCGCGCACAGGCGGCGCGCTCATCGTCGGCACCAAACACGGCAATCCGATCACGTCCCAGCTCACTGACGAGCGGGACAGTGATTCACCGGTGTGGCAGCCGGTCTTCGACAGTGGACGAACCGCGCGCTTCCTGAACCGGGACCCCGCGCGGCAACAGCAGCCCAGCACATCGCCCGGCCCGCGGGTGGTGTACCTCCAGCATCCGTCGGACCCAGTGCCGTTCTGGGGCATCGACGCGTTGTGGAAGCCGCCGGAATGGATGGACGAGCCGCGTGGCTTCGACGTGCCTGCAGCGGCTGGCTGGTTCCCCATCGTCACCGCTGCCCAGGCCGTCGCCGATCAGGTACATCAGCTCAGCCCGCCCCCGGGCTTCGGACACGACTACGCCACCGACTATGTCGACGGGTGGGCCGCGGTCCTGCCGCCTGATGGGTGGACAGAGGCTGACACCCGACGGCTGGACGAGCACCTCGACCACGGAGGAGCCGGCGAGTCCGAGGAGTGATGGCCCGAAAGGTCGAGCTCGACGTGACCCTGCTGACCGTCACCGTGGGGCGTCGAGGGTTATCTCTGTGGTGTGTTCTTCGCCCGCCCGCAGGTAGGTGACGGGGATCGTGTCACCGATGTCGTGTCGCAGTGTCATCAGCACCAGCTGCTCGGTGTTGCGGGCGGGGCTGCCATCGAGGTCGACGATGGTGTCTCCGACCTCCAGGCCTGCCCGTGCCGCAGGTCCTGCCGGCACGACGGCGGTCACCTCGAGTCCCGTTGTGGGCTGTCCCTCTGCGTCGGTCACGGTGCGGGCAGCGAGCCCGAGCACCGGGTGGTCGGCTCGTCCGGTGTCGATGAGCTGTTCAGCGATGGGCTCTGCGACGCTCATCGGGATCGCGAACCCCAGGCCGACGCTGCCGCCTCCGGCGACGCCCTCGCGGTTCGGGACGGTGGAGATCGCTGAGTTGACGCCGATCTGGGAGCCGGAGCAGTCAACGAGTGGACCTCCGCTGTTGCCGGGGTTGATGGCGGCGTCGGTCTGGATCGCGTCGAGCAGATGGGCGACTCGTCCGGTCTCGGCCGGCACGGGCACGTAGCGACCGAGTGCGCTCACGATCCCTGCCGTGACCGTGTTCGACAGGCCGAGCGGAGCGCCAAGAGCGACGACTGGCTCACCGACCAGCACATCCTCGGAGTCGCCGGCCTCCAGCAGCGGTCGGTCCGCGGCGCCGTCGTCGGCCTTGATGACGGCCAGATCGGTCGTGAAGTCCGCGCCGACCACCGTCGCGGCCGACGTCGTTCCGTCGCTGTAGTGCACAGTCACGTTTGCATCGCCCGCTTCCGCTGCGGCGATGACGTGCTGGTTGGTCAGGATGTACCCGCCTTCCTTGAACAACGCCCCGGTCCCGTTGCCACCCGAACCTGCGGCTGTCGTGACCGAGACCGTCACCACCGAGGGCAGCACGTCACGGGCGACGGAGATGGCTGAACACGATCGGTCGTCGTCGTCTTGGACCGCGAGGACCACCAAGCCGCCGAGAAGTCCTGCCACGACAGCTGCAACGGCCACAGAAGCCACGAGACGCCAGCGCCGGGCTTTGCCCGACGGTCTCGGACGACCTGACGGGGCGGGGCTGCCCAGGACGCCGTCGGTGTCCATCACGGGTGCGCGTTGCCGAGAGTGGATCGGATCCCGATGGAGAGCGCCGGGATGTCGTAGCGGCCGGAGATCCGCGCGGCTTGGGTGCCCGTTCCGGCACCGCGAGGACGCATGTTCAGCACACGCATGCCGTCCTTTCGCTCAGACAACCATCACTCAGCCCAGAGTAGTGGCGCTCCTTGCGTTTATGGAAGGTTGGCAGCCTCCGCGTCACCGCCCGGCCGGAGGAACGTCCACGG
Source organism: Nocardioides sp. NPDC101246 (assembly GCF_044767415.1). NCBI lineage: Bacteria > Bacillati > Actinomycetota > Actinomycetes > Propionibacteriales > Nocardioidaceae > Nocardioides > Nocardioides sp. NPDC101246. The sequence goes on along the minus strand of NZ_JBIWNX010000013.1, from coordinate 174,913 downwards.
CGGGACCGGCGTCCGGTGGCGGCTGCTGCCGCTAGGTTTCGCCGCCTTGTTCACGCGTGACATCAGCTCACCTCTTTCCAGCAGGAGAGGATCGCTGCCAATGTCGTGACCAGCGCGATCGCGAAGGCGAGCGCCGACTGTGCGAAGAAGAGCATCGTCGGCTTGCTCGAAGGTGTCTGGTTCCCCATGACTCGAGTCTGGATCTCGGACGCCGCGTGAGGATGGTGCAACACTTCCGACTGTGAGTGCGTGGACGTCGCCGGCGGCGATCGAGGTCGAGAACCGGCTCTTCCGGGCGCTGGCGGTGTTGCGTGTGGTCGTGCTGATCAACGCGCTCGGGCTGACGATCTACCGCGCCGCGAACTTCGACCCGCCCGCGGCCGCGCTGGTCTGCGCGCTCGTCATGGTGGGGTGGACCGTCTTCGCCCTCTGGGCGTACGCCGACCCGCACCGCCGCACGGCGGTGCTCGTCGGTGCCGACCTGGCGGTCGCGCTCGGGCTCCTGCTCGTGACCCCGCTGGTGAAGGGGCCGGGGTTCCAGGCGAGCGTGCCGGGGTTCTGGGTGAGCGGCGCGCTGCTCGCGTGCGCGATCCATTACCGCTGGATCGGCGGGCTGCTGGCCGGTGTGGCCCTGGCGGCCGTCGATCTGGCGCAGCGTCAGGAGATCGACCAGGCGATCTACGGAAACGCGTTCCTGCTGCTCATCGGGGGCCCGGTGGTCGGCTACATGTGCGAGTCGGTGCAGCGGATGGCGCTGGAGCGGGACGAGGCCCAGCGTGCGGCCGCGCGGGCCGAGGAGCGGGCCCGGCTCGCCCGGGCGGTCCACGACGGGGTGCTCCAGGTCCTCGCCCTGGTCCAGCGCCGCGGCGGTGAGCTGGGCGGTGACGCCGCCGAGCTCGGCAGGCTGGCGGGGGAGCAGGAACGGGAGTTGCGTGCGCTGATCCGCGGCGAGCAGCCCGGCCTGGGCCCGGCCGCCGGGATGAGAGACCTCGCCGTGGCTCTCGCCGAGCTCGAGACCGGCACCGTGACCGTGTCCGGACCCGCGACCGCCGTCGAGATGCCCGCCCACCCGGCCGAGGAGATCGTCGCCGCGACCCGCGCAGCCCTGGACAACGTACGTCTCCACGTCGGTGAGGACGCCCGTGCCTGGGTGCTCCTGCAGGCGTTCCCCGACCACGTCGAGGTCTCGGTGCGTGACGACGGCCCGGGCATTCCCGAAGGTCGCGTCGCGGAGGCCGAGCACGACGGCAGGCTGGGCATCGTCGGCTCGATTCGTGGACGGATCGAGGACCTCGGTGGCAAGGCAGAGCTGATCACCGGGCCAACCGGGACCGAGTGGGAGCTCACGGTCCCCCGAACAGGAGTGGATGCATGAGCGAGCGCCAGCGAGCGACAAGCGGCATGAGCAGAGTGATGGTGGTCGACGACCACCCGATGTGGCGCGACGCGGTCGAGCGCGACCTGGCCGGTGCGGGCTTCGAGGTCGTGGCCACCGCCAGCACCGGCCGCGAGGCGATCACCCGGTTCGCCGCGACCCGGCCGGAGGTGGTGGTGCTCGACCTGCAGATCCCCGAGCCCGACGGTGTCCAGGTCACCACCGAGATCATCTCGCTGCACCCGGTGGCGAAGGTCCTCATCCTCTCCGCCTCCGGCGAGCAGAACGACGTGCTCGCGGCGGTCAAGGCCGGCGCGACCGGCTATCTGGTCAAGTCGGCCTCCCGCGACGAGCTCCTGGAGGCCGTACGCCGCGTCGCCGCCGGGGACCCGGTCTTCACCCCCGGCCTCGCCGGTCTCGTCCTGGGCGAGTTCCAGCACAGCGCCGCCACGGAGGTGCGCGGCGACAAGCCCACGCTCACCGACCGCGAGACCGAGATCCTCAAGCTCGTCGCCAAGGGTCTGAGCTACCGCCAGATCGCCGACCGTCTCGTGCTCTCCCATCGCACGGTCCAGAACCACGTACGGAACACCCTGCGCAAGCTCCAGATGCACAACCGCGTCGAGCTCACCCGCTACGCCATCGAGCAGGGCCTGGACGCCGACTGACCCCGTCCCCAAATGGGCGGGCGAGTGACCGGCATAGGAGAGAATCGAAGGGTGGTCTCGCTTCTCTACCTTCACGGCGTCGGCAACGGCGACCCCCGCGACGCCTGGCGCCGCGCGCTGGACAGCTCGCTGCAGGACGCCGGCTACCCGGGGCTCGACGAGGTCGAGGTGATCGCCCCGAAGTATCCCGACGTGCTGCGCACCGACGACGGCGACAAGACCATCAAGATCCCGCCGATCACCGCGCCGAGGCTGAGCGCCGCCGACCAGCGGTACGTACGCCGCCGGGTCGAGCGCGCGACCGCGGAGCTCGAGACGATCCTCGGCGAACCCGTGCCCGCCTCGCCCGTCGGTGTCACCGACTCGCTGGCACCGATCGTGCTGCGCGTGCTCCGCCAGGCGCACAACTACGTGACCAAGCCCGGCATCCGGGCACGGACGCTGCGCATCGTGCTCGACGAGCTCCCCGAGGAGGGCGAGATCGTCATCGTCGGCCACAGCCTCGGCTCGATCATCGCGATCGACCTGCTCCGCCGGCTCCCGCCGAAGCTGACGGTCACCGGACTGGTGACGATCGGCAGCCCGGCCGCCCACCCGAACCTTCACGAGGACTCCGACCGGCTGGAGATGAAGGCGCCCGTCGACCACGTCGGCTGGTGGGTCAACGTCTGGAGCAACGGGGACGCCGTGACCGGTCTCCGCGGCATCTGGCGCCACTTCCCCTGGGCCCTCGACCTCCAGGTCGGGCTCGGCCTCGACCACCGCACCACGACCTACCTCCGCTCCAAGCCGGTCGCCAACGCGATCGGACGCGGCCTGTTCGGCTCGCTCACCAAGGAGGTCGCGGTCGTCGAGGGCACCCCCGACGTCGCCCTGAACTCCCTCGAGGTGCGCCTGGCGCTGTGGCTCGCCTACGCCCAGTTCCTCCGCGACCACCTCAAGGGCGCCACCCAGGAGCGCTTCGGCGCCGCCCTGCGCGTCGTCCAGCACGAGGTCCTGGAGCGGCTGATCGAGAACTACCAGGCCGATGACGTACGCATCCCCCAACAGCTCCTCGACCTGCGCGTCTCACCGACGGTGCACTTCTCCGAGGGCCTCGGCGACCGGGACCTGCCGCGGCCCAAGCCGCTGACCCAGCTCTCCAAGGAGGAGGCCGTCCTCGCCCTGGTGGCGCTGGCGACCGCCAACCCGGTGCGGCCCTACGAGATCGACGTCCCCGATGACGTACGCCGCCAGGCCTTCCACGACCTGACGGTCTGGATGGGGCTCGGGGGAGGGCTCGGCGAGAACCTGCACATCGCGATGCAGTCCGCCTCCAAGGCCGTCTACCCGGTCGACCAGTGGAAGCTGTGGGTCGGGATCGGGATCGGCGCCGCCGTGCTGGTCGCCGGACCGATCGGGCTCGCCCTCGCCACCCCCGCCGGGCTCGCCGGGGGAGCGGCGATCATCGGCGCGCTCTCCGCCTTCGGTCCGGGCGGGATGGTCGGCGGACTCGTCACCGCCGGCGCGATCACCACCACCGGCGCCGGCACCATCGCCGCCACCCTCGTCTCCAGCTCGTCCACCGCCGAGGACGTCGAGGTCACCGTCATCCAGCTCCTCACCGCCGCGATCCTGCGCTCCCGCGAAGGCCTCGAGCAGGACCTCGGGGTCTGGCTCGCGATGTCCGAGATCCAGCGTCAGACCGGGCGCGAGGTCGCCCGGCTCGCGGCGTACAGCGACGACAAGGCGCCTGGTGTCGAGGCCCTCCGACGCAAGGCTCGCGCGGCCGAACGCGCCATGGCCTACATGGTCAAGAACCGGCTCGTGGAGGGCCTCACCGAAGAGGAACCCAAGGGCGAGGAGCCCTTCGAGGAGTAGGACGCCTCCCCGATTGTGAATCCCCCGCACCCATGGGCTATGTTTTTCCCGTTGCCGCAGACAGCGGAAACAACAAGGCCCTGTAGCGCAGTTGGTTAGCGCGCCGCCCTGTCACGGCGGAGGTCGCGAGTTCAAGTCTCGTCAGGGTCGCAAGAGTCGAAGGCGGCGTGTGACTTCCAAAGGGAAGTCCACGTCGTCTCTTGCATTTCATGGCGGCCTCCGGCCGCGGCGGGGGATATCCCCCGCACCCCCTTAGGTTGCTTGGGGTGATGTGTCGCCCTGGGTGATGTGGTTGCTTCGCTGGTCGAGCCGCCGGAGCCGCTAGGCGGAGGCGTGTCGAGACCAACACGGTTGTCGGCGCGTTCGATCCGGCCCGCCGTTTGCCCCTGTTTGCTGTGGCTGGAGGGTCTTGTTTCCGTTGGTGTGACTCGTGGGTCGGGTGTGGTTCTGGGAGGGTGGGACACGCCGGGCTGTGGCGAGCGCGGGAGGCTTCGAGCGTGGGAGGGTGGTCGTCCTGCTTCGGCAGGAGTCTCGGGCCGGAGATCCCTCGATCTCACCCCCGGTTCGGGCCGTTCGACCGTGTGGGATATAAGCCGATTTGGCGGTAACGTGCGGGCTGCTGTTCTCTCGTGAGAGGATTCTGCCGCTTGTGTCGACGTCGCAGTTCGGCAGGGCACGGGGGAACGACTCAGACGTTCGGTACTCAGGAGGCAACACCACCATGTCGTCGTACTACCCGCATCGGCCGCCCCATGCGGCGAGTGCGGACGAGCTTGCGTCACGGATGCAGACGAACGGTGCCTACCGCACCCCGGCCGCGCCCGCGCAGCAGCAGCCCCCCGCCCTTGGTTGGGACCAGCGTCCGCAGCAGTCCCAGGCCCAGCCTCAGTACCAGGAGCCGGCGATCCAGCAGCCGGCCGTGATGGCGCAGACGACCGGAACGCACTGGCCGCAGTTCGTCAACAACAACCGCCTCATCGGTGCGCTCGTCGCCGGTTTCGGTGCGACCCAGCTCGCCACGATGTTCGGCTACTGGATCTACGGCCTGGGCATCATGGACGGCCCGCTGGACTTCGCGTTCTTCAACGGCGTCATCCTGACCCCGAACGCCACCGCCAACGAGGCCGGCTTCGCCGTCTCGCAGTGGTTCGCCGGTATGGGCTTCCACTACTTCAACGGCATGGTCTTCGCGCTCGCCTACGCTCTGGTGATCTTCCCGTGGCTCGGCAAGACCCACACCACCTCGAGCAACCTCGCGCGCTCGCTCGGTATGGGTATGTTCCTCGCCACCGCTTCCTGCGGTTGGTGGATCCCGGCCCTGCACCCGGAGGACGTCATCGGCATCGACCCGGGCTTCTTCTCGATCAACCTCGGGTGGGGCACCGTCCTGGGTGTCTACCTGTGGCACCTCGTCTGGGCGGTCGCCCTCGGCCTGTTCTTCAACCCGCAGGACTGAGCCACAGCAAACACGAGAGCCCCAGCCGATCGGCTGGGGCTCTCGTCGTATGTAGAAGCAGATCCGTACGCAGCGTCCGACTACTCGGGCCAGGCGTCGAAGACCTGGCCACCGTTGGTGGTCAGGTGGTTGTGCAGCTGCTCGCCGGCAGCGGCGTCGCGCAGCGTACGAAGCACGAGGCGGCGCCCGTCGGACGGGTTGGCCGTCGGCGGTCCCGGGGTCAGTGCCATGGTCTCGGAGACCCGCTCGGCCAGCAACCGCAGGTGGCTGCGCTCGCCACCGGCGTAGATGACGTGGGTCTGCTCCAGCGGGGAGGCCCACAAGATGTTGCCCTCGACGACGATCAGGCGTGACTCGGTGGCCATCACCTTCATCTCGACGTCGGTCATGTTCTGGATCATGTCGGCGCCGGCGAGGATCGACTCGCCCTCGCGCAGGAAGGCGGGGAGCGCGCGGGCGAGGTTGGCCTCGACCATCGCGGCCTCCTCACGGGCACGCTGCTGGGCCGCCTGCTGACCGGCGTACGGGCCACTGCCGACGGCACGCTGGGTGCCCGTGTTCGGGGCCTGGCCGTAGGAGCCGGTGTTGGTGCCGTACGGGCCCTGGTTGGGGTAGTAGGAGCCCGTGTTCGGGCCCGGGTAGGAGCCCGGGTTCGGGTAGGACCCCGGGGCCGGAGCGACACCGTAGTTCGGCGGAGCGGTCTGGCCATAGGGGGTGCCGCCGTACTCGCCACCCCAGCTGGTGTCGACGTTCACCTGCGCGCCGGCGGCGCGCGCGGCGTAGTCGAGAGTCGGGAAGAAGTCGTGGAAGGCGTCCTTGTCCCGGATCTTCATCGTCGTGGAGTAGGACGATCCCGGGACCAGCGCCTCGATGATGAAGTCGCCCAGGCTGGGCGGCGGAGGAACGCCGATGAAGGTGAGCACGGCCAGGTTGACCGAGAAGACGCGCTCGTGGAACTCGAACATCACCCGGCGGTCGGTCAGAAAGGCGTGACCCGAGGCATTCCCCTCGTGGGGAAACTTGACCGCGACCCGGGCCCACTGGACCTCACCGGGCTGCAACAGAGACTTCACCAGGAGCCAGTCGCGGGTCTCCGAGGCGATGGCTCGACTGTTGGGATCATGCGCCATCCGTCGGTGGAAATCCTCCACGGGTCGGTGGCCTACGGTGATGGACGCCGAGGCCCTTCTCATTGAGCGCATGTTCGCAAACCCTAGCCCTTACTCCCTCTAGTGTGGACAGTTTGTACCAGCAGGGTCGCGATGTTGTGGAATCCCCTGATGTAGATGACATCTCAACTCTGCGTGACCGATTCAAGCACCTGCCTATTGACAGAAAACTGACAGGCCATCCGACCACCCTCTTCGGTGGGTATCCCTGACGACGGGGATCAGCGAGGGGATGGGGCTGTGATGACTGGTTCGCCTGTGGCGACGGCAAGAGAGACGACCGGCGTGCACTGGAGCGAGCTGCCGTGCGCCATCGAGGACGGAGATCTGTGGTTCGCCGCGACCAGCGCCGACGCGGACCGCGCCAAGGAGCTGTGTCGTACGTGTCCGCTGCAGCGTTCCTGCCTGCAGGGCGCGATCGCCCGGCAGGAGCCGCACGGCGTGTGGGGTGGTGAGGTCTTCTACGAGGGAATCGTCGTCGCGCGCAAGCGCACCCGCGGCCGCCCGCGCAACGGAGAGCTCCACCAGCGGGACCTGGAGCGCCAGGCTCGCGCAAGCCTTCGGAAAAATACTTCCGAAGCAGTTGCATAGCGGTAACTGTCACCCGGCAGAATGTCCTCTGTGGGGACTGAGACAAGCCCAGAGCGCTTCAACGAACTCGTGGACCAGGCACTCGACGCCATCCCGGACGAGCTGGCCGCCCAGGTGCACAACCTCGTCGTGCTCGTCGAGGAGTGGCCGCCCGAGGGTGAGCCCCAAGACACCCTGGGGCTCTACGACGGCGTCGCGCTGACCGACCGCAACGACCTCTACGGCCTCACGCTGCCGGACCGGATCTTCATCTTCCGTCAGCCCCTCCAGCGGATGTGCGAGGACGAGGTCGACCTGGCCGCCGAGATCCGCATCACCGTCGTCCACGAGATCGCCCACCACTTCGGCATCGACGACGAGAAGCTCCACCAGCTCGGCTGGGCCTAGACGGTCGATCCGATCAGCCAGCCGAGGCTGACCGCGGCCGTGCCGACCGCGAGGGAGCCGAGGACGTTCAGCGCGGCCGATCGCCACTGCCCGTTCTCGGCCAGGCGGACGGTCTCGTAGGAGAACGTCGAGAACGTCGTCAGGGCCCCGCAGAAGCCGGTGCCGACCAGGGTGAGCACCCACCCCGGGAGTACGCCGCTCGCGGCCGCCCCGGCGAGCAGGCCGAGCACCAGCGAGCCGACGGCGTTGACCGCCATCGTCCCCCACGGGAAGTCCGCGCCGGTCCGCTCGCGGACGTAGAGGTCGGTCAGGTAGCGCGCCGGAGCGCCGATCGCGCCGCCGAGCAGGACCAGGAGCGCGGTCACCGGTCCTCCTGTGCCTGACCGGGGGAGGGGTCGGGATCGAGGTCGGGGTCGATGCCGTCGACCACGACCTCGCGGCCGGTGTCGAGCACGACCACCCGGCCGAGCGTCAGCCCGAGCCAGGCGGCGCCGATCCCGGCGACCACCGAGGCGAGCAGGTAGAGCATCGCGAGTGCGGGCGCGTGCCCGCCCAGGACGTACGTCTCGAGCTCGTAGGTCGAGAACGTGGTGTAGCCGCCGAGCACGCCGACCCCGAGGAACGGGCGCAGGTAGCGAGTGTGGGACCACGGGCCCAGGACGAAGGCCATCAGCGTGCCTAGCAGGAGGCAGCCGGAGACGTTGGTCAGGAAGGTCGCCCACGGCCAGGAGAGGCCACCGTGTGGGAGGACGGTGGTCAGGCCCCAGCGAGAAAGTGAGCCGAGCGCTCCGCCGGCGGCGATGGGGGCGAGCAGGTCGCCATGCTCACGCAGCACGCGGACAGCGTACGTTTCTAGCGAGCGTGGCCGGTCATGTGGGCCGCGCTCCACCTGGTGGGGCGGCCGCCGGCGGCCTGGGTGAGGTATTCGCCGAGGAACCAGCGCTGGAAGGTGACCTGCTCGGGCGAGCGGGCCAGGACCAGCAGTCGCTCCTGGCGGCAGAACTCGTCGATGAGGTCGAGCATGTCGAGGAAGCGGCGCATCGTCTCGGCCGCGGACCGCGGCATGCGTACGTGCAGGTCCGCCGTCTCCCGGTCACGGACCCCGGAGAGCTGGCCGTGGCCGAGGCCGTCGAGGAGCTGGCGCTCCAGCGAGCCGAACAGCGCCGAGAGGCTGGCGGCGAGCGGGTAGTCGTTGGCGTGGGCGAGCGAGAGGAGGCGTACTTCGCGCCGCAGCTCCCGGAAGTGATGCTGGAAGCCCTTGTAGAGCGCGAGGGGTACGCCGAGGATGCTGACCTCGACCGCCTCGGAGCCGAGGCGCTCGGGCTTCGGTGGCGCGCCGGGAGGCCCGGTGATCACGCCCTCGACGCCGTCACCCTCGTCGATCTCGGCCGCGGGGGTGAACCAGACGGTCTTGCCGGACGCGTCGATGTCGGCGCCCCAGGCCTCCGAGACGCTGGCCACGATCGAGAGGCCGCGACCGACGGTCAGCAGGACCTCGTCCTCGTCGTCGAGGGCGAGCGGGACCGGCAGCAGGGGCGGCTCGGTCGAGGCGTCCCGGACCTCGACACGGGGGTGGTCGACGGTGCCGCGCATCCGGATCGTGACCGGGGCGGTGCCGTGGAACAGCGCGTTGGAGACCAGCTCGGAGACACCGAACTCAGCGCAGTCCACGAGGTCGGTGCGCTCGATCTCCTCGCAGGCCGTACGGACCCAGACGCGGGCGTCCTGGACGGCGCGGGAACCGGTGCGGAGCAGGAGAGCTGGCCGGCTCAACGGCATGTTCTCCTCCTCCGATCTCGCGGGTCGGGATACACACGTTTTTGTTGTGTGCTGTTCGTTGCAAGAATTTTCCGCACTTGAAGGTGTCTGATCCGGGCTATGGACCACTAGGGCACAAGGTCCCGGTCGCCCTCACAGATTAAAGTCAACGGGTTTCGACTCGGTAACGGACACGCGGTGGGAGCGCATACTCGGCGGCCGCCCGGCAACTGTGACGAAGTAGTCGCGCCCGGGAATGAACAGATCCGCCGGAATGGTTCAGAATAGTGAGTGGAACGTTCAAAAGGTCTCGTTTGAGGTAGGGGATTAGGCAATGTCAGCGGACCAGGCAAAGCACCGGGTCGTCATCATCGGGTCCGGCTTCGGGGGTCTCTTCTCCGCGAAGGCGTTCAAGGGCCGCGACGACGTCGAGGTCACCTTGATCGCGAAGACGACCCATCACCTGTTCCAGCCGCTGCTCTACCAGGTGGCGACCGGGATCCTCTCGCAGGGCGAGATCGCCCCGCCGACCCGAGACATCCTGCACCGGCAGAAGAACGCCACCGTGCTGCTCGGCGAGGTCAACGAGATCGACACCGAGGCCAAGACGGTCAAGGCGAGCGTTCTCAACCAGGAGATCGCCGTCCCCTACGACTCGCTGATCGTCGCCGCCGGCGCCGGGCAGTCCTACTTCGGCAACGACCACTTCGCCGAGTTCGCGCCGGGCATGAAGTCGATCGACGACGCGCTCGAGCTGCGTGGCCGCATCTTCGGTGCTTTCGAGATCGCCGAGCTGACCGCCTCGCGCGGCGAGCCGGTCGGTGATCTGCTCACCTTCGTCGTCGTCGGTGCCGGTCCGACCGGTGTGGAGATGGCCGGCCAGATCGCCGAGCTGTCCCGCCGTGTGCTGAAGAAGGACTTCACCCACATTCAGTCCGAGAAGGCTCGGGTGGTCCTGGTCGACGCCGCACCGCAGGTGCTGCCGCCGTTCGGCGAGAAGCTCGGTGCCAAGGCGGAGAAGGCGCTGGAGGCGGCCGGTGTCGAGGTCGTCCTCGGCGCGATGGTCACCCATGTCGACGAGTTCGGCATCGAGATGAAGTTCAAGGACGGCAAGACCCAGCGGATCGGCTCGATCGCGAAGATCTGGGCTGCCGGTGTGCAGGCCTCCTCCCTGGGCAAGACGCTCTCGGAGCAGACCGGTGCCGAGCTCGACCGTGCCGGCCGGATCTCGGTCAACCCCGACCTGACCCTGCCCGGCCACCCCGAGATCTTCGTGGTCGGCGACATGATCAACCTGGACCACCTGCCCGGTGTCGCCCAGGTCGCGATCCAGGGTGGCAAGCACTCTGCCAAGACCATCAAGGCCCGCCTGAGGAACAAGCCGGAGCCCGGCAACTTCAAGTACTTCGACAAGGGCTCGATGGCCACCATCTCGCGCTTCAACGCGGTGCTGATGATGGGCAACTTCAGGCTCACCGGAATCCTCGCCTGGTTCGGCTGGCTCGTGGTCCACCTGGCCTACATGACCGGATTCCGCAACCGGCTCACCGCGACCCTGCACTGGATGATGTCGTTCATCGGCAAGGACCGCTCCGAGCGCACCACCACCATGCAGCAGATCTTCGCCCGTGAGGCGCTCGAGCGCGTCCCGGGAGGTATGGCCGCCCTGATCGACGACCCGGCCGAGGTCGCTCTGCAGGTCGAGCGCCGCCGCAAGGAGCTCGAGGACCAGGCCGCCGAGGAGTCGCGCCTGGCCGACTCCCACAGCGCCTCCTAGTCGCTGCTCCCCGACCGACCCGCCGCAGATCTTGTCTGCGGCGGGTCGGTCCATTTCCGGGATCCGGATCGGTGCTTGCTATTGTTCGCGGACACGGTGTCTCATTAAAGTGTTGGTGAGATGCCCGCGATCGGAGGAGGAAGCGTGAACCAGGTGACCACACGGCTTGTCGAGACCACCGACGGGCTGGAGCTCGCGGTCCACGAGCAGGGGCCTGCCGGCGCGGAGACCGTGGTGCTCGTCCATGGCTACCCCGACAACCACTCCGTCTGGGACGGGGTCGCCAAGGTGCTCGCCGAGCGCTTCCACGTCGTCGCCTATGACGTACGCGGCACGGGTGGGTCGGGGGTTCCCGACTCGACCGCCGGCTACCGGCTGGCGCAGCTCTCCGCGGACTTCAAGGCGGTCATCGACGCCGTCTCGCCCGACGCGCCGGTGCACGTCGCGGCGCACGACTGGGGCTCGATCCAGACCTGGGAGTCGGTGACCGACCCGACGCTGAGCAGCCGGATCGCGACGTACGTCTCGATCTCGGGGCCCGATCTGGGGATGGCGACCACCTGGCTGCGCGAGCGGACCCACCTGGGGAGCTCGCTGCGGCAGCTCGCCCACTCCTGGTACGTCTTCGCCTTCCAGCTGCCGCTGCTGCCCGAGGCGATGGTGCGCTCGGGACTGCTCGCCCGGTTCGTCGGCGGCGAGCCGCGGCCGACGAAGGACCAGGTCAACGGGGTCGAGCTCTACCGGGCCAACTTCCTCGGCAAGCTGCTCCGTCCGGAGCCACGGTCGACGCAGGTGCCGGTCCTGGTGCTCGCCCCGCGCGGCGACGACTACGTGACGGTGCCAGTGCAGACCGAGGCGCCCCGGGCGTACGCGACGTCCCTGGTCACCCAGGTCATCGACGGCGGTCACTGGGTGGTGGCCGCGGATCCGGAGCTGGTCGCGGGCGAGATCGCGGCCTTCATCGAGAAGGTGGGTGTCCGATGAGTAAGCAGGTGCAGGAGACCAAGCGCGGGCACGAGCCGGCCAAGGTGGCGCTCCACCCGCGGAACGTGAAGTTCGACTGGAGCAAGCTGCCGCTGGTGTGGATCCCCGGGGAGGTCTTCGCCTCCCACTACGTCAACGTGCTGCATCTGCTGCTGCCCGAGGGCGAGCGGTGGTTCGTCAAGGTGTTCTCCGAGATCCTGCCGCTGATCGAGGACGACCAGCTGCGCGAGGACGTGATCGGCTTCATCGGTCAGGAGGGCGTGCACGCCGCCGCCCACCAGGAGGTGCAGGACTACTTCACCGACAACGGCCTCGACGTACGTCCGTTCGCGGCCGAGATCGAGGCGCTGTTCCGCAAGATCCTGGGTGACCGCGACCTGACCGGCCGGGCCAAGGAGGAGTGGCTGATCGAGCGGGCCGCGATCATCGCGGGGCTCGAGCACCTCACCGCCGTGCTCGGCAACTGGGTGCTCAACTCGCCCGCGCTCGACGCTGCCGGCGCCGACGAGACGATGCTCGACCTGCTGCGCTGGCACGGCGCCGAGGAGGTCGAGCACCGCAACGTCGCCTACGACGTCTTCCAGCACGTCGACGGGCGCTACAGGCGCCGGGTCCGCTCCTACCTGCTCGGCGGCACCGCGCTGCTCGTGCTGTGGTGGCGAGGTGCCGGCTACCTGATGAAGAACGACCCGACACCGCTCGATCCGGCACAGTCGGATCCGGCGAAGCGGCCCAAGGCGGGCCTGATCAAGCTGATCGACGCCGAGCGTCGCGGGCTGGTGCCGGGGGTCGTACGCATCGGGTGGGCGACCTGGAAGTTCTTCCTGCCCAACTACGACCCGTCGGCGGAGGGCTCGACCGCCCAAGCGGTGAGCTACCTGGCCAAGTCGCCGGCGGCGCTGCGGGCCGACGCCATCGCGGAGGGCAAGTGACCAAGCCTGCGCACTACGCGGTCCCGGACATCCCCGACTCGCGGCTCTACCGGGGCTTCGAGGCGGTCGTCGGCGGCTACTGGACCAAAGCCGCCTACCGCTCCTGGCGGCGCCGCAAGCCGCTCGGGCGGATCGACCGGGATCTGCACGTACGCGTCAGCCGGATCGACGAGGAGGGTCTCGACGTCAGGGCGATCTGGTTCGAGCGCGAGGACGGAAATGAGATGCCGCCCTGGGACCCGGGTGCGCACGTCGACGTCGTGCTGCCCAGCGGCCGGCTGCGGCAGTACTCGCTCAACTCGGACCCCGACGACCTCTCCACCTACCGGATCAGCGTGCGCCGGATCGAGCCGACCGCGGGCGGAGGCGGTGGGTCCGTCGAGGCGCACTACCTCTCCGTCGGCGACCGGCTGGTCCTGAAGGGACCGCGCAACGCCTTCCCGTTCGTCGACTCGCCCGCCGGCTACCTCTTCGTCGCCGGTGGCATCGGGATCACCCCGATCCTGCCGATGCTGCGCGACGTGGTGCGCCGGGGCGTGCCGTACGAGTTCGTCTACACCGGTCGCTCGCGCGAGACGATGCCGTTCCTGGCGGAGATCCGGGAGATCGTCGGCCACCACGAGATCCAGCTCTGGCCCGACGACGAGATGGGTGTGCCCGACGCGGCCAAGATCATCTCGTTCGCGCCCGAGGGGGCCGCGCTCTACTGCTGCGGTCCGATGCCGATGATCGAGGCGATCCGCGCGCAGATCCCCGACCCGCTGATCGACACGCTGCACTACGAGCGGTTCTCGCCGCCGCCGGTGCTCGGCGGAAGCCCGTTCCGGGTGAGGCTCGAGGACTCCGACGTCGAGGTCGAGGTGGGTGCCGAGGAGTCGGCGCTGACCGCTGTCCGCCGGGTGCGGCCGGCCCAGGCGTACTCGTGTCAGCAGGGGTTCTGTGGCACCTGCCGAGTGCGGGTGCTGGAGGGGGAGGTGGAGCACCGTGACCACGCCCTCGCCGACTACGAGCGCGATGGCCACATGATCCTCTGCGTCTCACGCGCGAAGGGGACCGTGGTGATCGACGGCTGAGGCCGGCGATAACGTTTTGCTCGGCGAGCGGCGGGCTGATGTCCTGTGCGACATGACTGCGCTCGCCGTTCCCACGATCGATCTCTACGACTCCTGGGCGGCGTGTGTCGCCGAGTTCGGCGGGGCCCATCTCGACGGCGCTTCCATCCCCGACGAGGAGGCCGCCGACGTGAGCCGGGAGGCATGCGCGCGGCTGGTCGCGAAGACGGCGCAGGACCGGGACGTGTCGGTGCCGCCTTCCGCAGGGCGCGTTCACGCCTCGGCCTTCTGGATCACCGAGGGCTCCGAGGTGGTCGGGTTCATCCAGCTCCGGCACACGCTCAACGACTTCCTGGAGAACGTCGGCGGCCACATCGGCTACTCGGTGCGCTCCTCGGCCCGCCGCCGGGGCCACGCCGCCCGGGCCCTCGGGCTGGTGCTCGACGAGGCCCGCGGGCACGGCCTGGACCGGGTGATGCTCACCTGCGACGACGACAACGAGGCCTCCGCGCGGACCATCGAGTCCCAGGGCGGTGAGCTCCAGGACGTCATCGACGCGGCTGCGTACGGCTACGGGCCGACCCGCCGCTACTGGATCAAGCTGTGAGCGAGTCCGGGGTCGCCACCGCGGGCGAGGTCGAGTGGGCGCTGGCCGGGGAGTCCGCCGCGCCGGCCGGGTTGGTCGACGAGGTGCTGACGGAACTGCGCACCACCGGACGTACGCCCGAGGTGGCTGTCGACGTGCTGCGCGCCGCCGCCTTCCGGCTCGTCTCGGAGGACCGGCTCGACGAGGTCGGTCGAGCCTGGCTGGAGCTCCTCGACGCGGTCCGTGCGCACCCGGACGCCCGGTTGGCCGACCTGCCGCCGGCGCGCACCGACTGAGGAGTCAGCTCGCGGTCCGGGCCGCCATCACTCCGAAGCCCGCGATGTATTCCTTGATCGGTCGGTAGTACTCGTAGTCGACCTGGTAGGCGCCGCCGACGGAGAGAGCGGCGAAGGCGGCTACCCAGGTGCGCACCTCGTGGGCCGAGTTGCCGGCTTCCTTCGCCATCTGGGTCGGGTCCATCGCATCGATCGGAGAGAGGTCGCCGGAGGCGAACACCTTCATCAGCGAGCGGTCCCACTCCGGAGCGAGGTCCTGGATGGTGGACGTCCCGGCGGCGAAGTCCCGTCCGGTCTGGATGACCCGCTCCTGGCGGGCGTCGCGGGCAGCGGCCGTCGGGTGCCGGCCGTTGAGGAGCATCTCGCGCTGCGGCTCGGACGCGGTCGCCCACTGCGGGACCGGCGGGTCGTGGGACAGGCCGCCGGAACCGACCAGCAGGATCCGCTCGTCGGGCATGGAGGCGAGGAACGAGCCGATCGCCTCGCCGAGGCGACGCACGCGCGCCATCCGCGTGAAGGGCTTGGCGACGCCGTTGATGAAGATCGGGATCGTCGGCACCGTATCGATGCCACCGAGGAGGATCTCGAGCGGCTGGACGGCGCCGTGGTCGATCTCCATCTTGCGGGAGATGGCCACGTCGAGGTCGCGCTCGGCGACCCACTCGGCCAGCTTCTCGGCGGTCTCGGTCGGAACGTCCAGCGGGCCCGCGGCGGTGCCGTAGTCGCCGACGCCCTCGGCCTTGTAGCCGATGCAGAACGGCGGCATCAGATCGTAGAAGAAGCCGTTGTAGTGGTCGGGGGCGAAGGTGACGACGAGCGAGGGGTCGTAGTCGGTCACGAAGCCGCGCGCCGCGGCGAAGGCGGCATCGACCTCGGCCTTCACCTCGGGCGCGGGGTCGTTGTATTCCAGCAGCGGGGAGTGGGACATGGTGACGACGGCGAGGGTCATGCGTCTGCTCCTTCGGCGGTGACGTAGGACGCGGCCCGAAGGGTCGCGGCGAGAGCAGCCGAGGCCTGCTGGGCCAACGCTGCGGAGGCGACGAAGCGATCCGGTCGGAGCACGACGAAGCCGCAGGAGCGCAGGTCGAACCAGTCCTTCAGAGCGCCGGTGGTGTCGCCGACGATCGTCGTCGGGGAGCCGGCGAAGCGCTTCTCGGCCCACGGGCGCTGGGTCTCGGGGAAGAAGGCGACCAGCTTGATCCCGAGCCGATCGGCGGTGGCCAGGTCCTGCTCGGAGAGCAGACGGGCGGGGTCGTTGCCCCACACGGCGATGGTCCACCAGGAGCCGGTGACCTGATCCAGCAGCACGTCGGCCGCCGCGGCGGTGTTGACCCGAGGCTGGATGAACTGCAGCCCGACCGGCGACACGTCGCCGGCGGAGTCCACGAACGGGGCCAGTCCTGAACTCTTGAACGAGACGTCGGAGCGGCCAGGCTCGAGGCTCGCCTGGTCGACGACCACGCCTGTTGCGTAGCGTGGCATCGGCTTGAAACGAAGCTCGGAGAAGTAGGCCTTCATCGCCGGTCGCAGGTTGAGCAGGTTTGCCGCGCGGTCACGCAGCCAGCCCTTGACCGGACCGCACTTCATGATCGCGCCGGCGGCCATGTTGACGTCGATCATGTCCGAGGCGTGCCGGTGGCGCTCGTCGGTATAGGTGTCGAGCAGGTCGTCGCGAGCCAGGCCGCGCAGGACCGAGGTCAGCTTCCAGGCGAGGTTGGTGGCGTCGCGGATCCCGGAGTTCCAGCCCTGTCCCAACCACACCGGCATCAGGTGCGCGGCGTCGCCGGCGAGCAGGACCCTGCCCTTGCGGAACGAGGTCGCGATCCGGCCGTGGTGGGTGAAGACGCGCTGGTTGATGATCACGAGCGCGTCCGGGTCGGGCACGTGCCGGGCGAGCAGCTCACGGCGGAATTCGGCGGTGTCGACGAGCTCGGTCGGCTCGTCGTCGAAGAGCATGAACTCCCAGCGTCGGATGCCCAGGGGAAGCCCGATCGAGACGTACGGCCGACGTGGGTCGGCGCCCAGGTAGACCGACGGCGTCCCGATCGGGTCGTCGTCGACGTCCACCACGAGCCAGCGCGTGGAGGGGGACTTCCCCTCGAACTCGACTCCGTGCTTCTCGCCCAGCCAGGAACGCGTGAAGCTGCGGCCGCCCTCGGCGCCCACGACGTAGGCGGCGGTCAGCTCGACCCGCTCGCCGGAACCGGTCTGCGCGATGACCCGGACGTGATCGGTCTCCTCGACCAGGTCCACGACCTCGTGGCCGAAGCGCAGGTCGGCGTGGACGAAACGGTCCAGTCCGGCGGCGAGCTCCTGGTCGACCAGCGGCTGGATGAAGCCGTGCTTGCGTACGTACCCGAACTCCTGGGTCTGCGGGTCGTTCTTGGCGAGCACCTGGCCCTTGCCGTTGACGAAGCGGACCACGTGGTGGGGGACGGTGAAGGGCTCGATCTGCTCCCAGAGTCCGGCCGTGGCCAGCGAGCGGATCGACTCGTCGTCGAGACCGACGCCGCGGGGATAGTCGATCAGCTCCGCACGGGCCTCGAGCACGATCGAGGACGTGCCGCGGACGCCGAGCAGGTTGGCGAGGGTCAGCCCGACGGGGCCGCCGCCGATGATCAGGACCTCTGTGTCGAGTGTGGTCATGGCCGTCGCCTCAGTTGTTGCTCAGGAAGTCGACCACGAGACGGTTGAACTCGTCGGCGTGCTCGATCATCGCCCAGTGGCCGCAGCGGTTGAGGAGCACCAGGCGCGAGTTGGGGATGTGGGTGGTCAGCCACAGCGAGGTCTCGAAGTGCAGCACCCGGTCGTCGCGACCGTGGATGACCAGCGCGGGGACGTCGATCGAAGGGATCTTCGAGCGGTCGACCGTGAACGGGATCGGGGCGCCGTCGACGAGACCTTCGACGTAGTTCTTCAGGTGGTCCGGCCGGGCGGACGCCGCATCGGAGCGGGCCTTGGTGAGCTCAGGCGTGGCGAAGCGGGCCTTGTCGAAGGTCATGATCTCGACGAGCGCCTTCATGTTCTCGGGGCTGGGGTCGCGGTAGGCCTTCACCAGCACCTTGAGTCCTTCCGAGGGGCCGTCGGCCGGGCCGAAGAGGGACTTGGGGAAGGACTTGCCGAGCGAGGCGCCCATCGTCACCAGGTGCGTGATCCGCTCGGGGTGCAGGGTCGCGAAGCGGACCGCGGTGTGCGCACCCATCGAGTTTCCGACCAGGGCCGCCTTCTCGATGCCGAGGGCATCGAGGATCTCGACCAGGTCGACGTCGTGGTCCATCTCCTTGGTGATCGCCGCCGAGGAGTCGCCCCAGCCCGGCATGTCGGGCGCGATCACGTGGAAACCGGCGGCGGCGATCTGTCCGATGTTGCCGGAGAAGTTCGACCAGCCGGTCGCCCCCGGGCCGGACCCGTGCAGCAGCACCACCGGCAGGCCGTCGGCCGGACCGCCGTCGTAGTAGCGGACGGACCTGCCCGAGGGCAGCGTCAGGTCGCGGGCAGCGGATTCCTTGGTGATGGTCATCAACACTCCTTGCGCATTATGTGCACGTCATCAGGCGATAGTTGCACGACGTACCGCAAGCAATATGACCGCCGTCACCCGGCGCTGTCAAGCGGAGGTGGCCGGGGGACGGGTTGACGGACGGGTCAGGCGAGTGCGGAGGCGATCGACGCCGCGGCCTCGACCAGTCTCAGGGCGGATCCCTCCGCGATCTCGCGGCGATGGGTGATCAGGTTGAGGCACGCCGGCGGGACGCCGTCGATGGGCGGGAGTGGCACGGCCACGCCGTACGCCCCCGGCTCGACCTCGCCGAACGTCTCGGCGTAGCCGATCCGACGGGCGTCGGTCACGGTCTTGCTCTCCCCGGGCATCGCCGGCTGGGCGGCGAGCAGTGCGACGCCGGCCGAGCCGCGCCCGATCGGGTGCCTGCTCCCCGTCTTGAACGAGAGGATGTACGCAGCTGCCGGCGGCTCCACGACGGCGAGTGCCACGGCCTCGCTGCCGTCGGCGACCAGGAGGGACACGGTCGCGCCGAGGTCCTCGGCGACTCCGTGCATGATCGGTTCGGCGGCGGCCCGCAGCGTGGTGTGGATGCCCGCGGCGAGTGCGGTGAGCCCTGCGCCGGTGCGGTAGCGGCCGTCGGGGCTGCGGGTGACCAGCCGGAAGTCCGCCAGGGTCGCCAGCACTCGTGAGGCGATCGAGCGGTGGACGTCGAGTCGCGACGCCACCTCCTGGATCGTCAGCCCGTCGCGGGCGGTGGCGACCAGCTCGAGCGTGTGCAGCCCGCGGGCCAGCGTCTGTGACCCTGCTGCGGGGCGGGCGGTCTCGTCCATGGGGTCAGCGTAGACGTGGGCGTGGTCGGCGCCGTGGAGGCGTGACAGGCGTGACGAGGGTTGACAGACGGTTGTGACTGCGTTCACACTCGGCGATATCTGCACGGCACCGTGCGTTATCTACACACCTGAGGAGGGTCTGTGACCGTCATCAACGCCATCCACACGAACCGGATGAGCCGTTTCCAATGGATCGTCGTGGCGATCTGCATCCTGCTGACGATGATCGACGGCTACGAGATCCTGGTGAGCTCCTACACGCTCCCGGCGCTGACCGAGCACTGGGACCTGCAGCCGGGGCAGCAGGGCCTGGTGGCGTCGTTCGGCACGCTGGGGATGGGCGTGGGGGCGGTCTGCCTGAGCCCGATCGCCGACCGCATCGGCCGGCGCAAGCACATCCTCGGCTCGCTCGCCCTGATCATCGTCGGCATGGTGCTCTCGGGGCTGTCGCCCAGCTTCGAGCTCTTCTTGGCGTTCAGGTTCTTCGCCGGGCTCTTCCTCGGTGGCATCGTGCCGAGCATCAGCGTGCTCGTCTCGGAGTACGCCAACCAGCAGCGCCGTGGCGCCGTGATGGGTGTCTACGGCATCGGTCTCCCGCTCGGCGCCGCGATCGGAGGGTTCCTCTCGGTGCGGCTGATCGAGGCGTTCAGCTGGCGCGGGCCCTACTTCTTCGCCGCCGGCGTGACCGCCGTGATGCTCGTGGTCGCGGCCGCGCTGCTCCCTGAGTCGGTCGGCTACCTGGTCAACAAGCGTCCCCGGGGCGCGCTCGCGGCCTACAACCGGATCGGTGCGAAGCTGGGTCTGCCCGCGGCCACCGAGCTGCCGGCGGCGCCCGACGCGGGCGCGAAGGTGACGCTCGGCACGGGCATGTGGCAGGGGATCATGCTGCCGCGCACGCTGCTGCTCTGGGTGGCGTACGGGCTGACCATCGGTGCCTTCTACTTCGCCAACGGCCTCACCGCCAAGCTGGTCACCGAGACCACCGGCGACGCCGACTTCGGGATCACCGCCCAGGCGATGGTGGCCTCCGGCGGCGTGATCGGTGCCCTGCTTTTCGCGCTCTTCGCCCGTCGGGTGCATCCGCGGCTGGTGACCGGTCTGATCGGGGTCGTCGGATTCGTGGTCTTCCTCGCCTTCGCGGCCTTCTTCGAGGGCCACGTGATGGTGCTCGTCCTGGCGGTGCTCGTCGGGCTCGCGGTCAACGGTGGGGTCGCGGCGTACTACGCGATCAGCCCTTCGATCTACCCGACCGCGATCCGGGCCGCCGCGGTCGGTCTGATGATGGGCGTGGGCCGCATCGTCGCCTTCTTCGCGCCCAACCTGGCCACCTTCCTCCAGGAGCGCGGCATGAGCCCGGCGGAGCTCTACCGGCTCTACGGCGTCGTGCTGCTGCTCTCCGGCATCGCGGTGATCGCGCTCCACGCCACCTATCGAGGTCTCAACCGCGCCGACGCCATGGAGGCCGAGGAGGAGGCCGAGCGTGCCGAGAGGGTCGGGGCTGATGCCTGAGCCACGGTGGGCGAGCCGCGGTGCGGGACCCGTGTCAGCGGTTCAGCGACCTGCGCCTGGCCACCAGGCTGGAGATGCCCTGGGCCGCGGCCCGCACGGCATCGGTGTGGGTCTCGGGACGGAAGCGGCCCACCGGTCCGGTGATCGAGATGGCGGCGAGCACTCGGTCGGCGTCGGTCAGCACCGGCGCGGCGATGCACTGCAGGCCCGCCGCGGACTCTTCGTGCTCGAAGGCCACTCCGTTCTCGAGCACCGCGTCGAGCTGCCGCTCGAGCAGCCCCGGGGCGACGATCGTGTGCGGAGTGCGTCGCTCGAGGGGGCCGTTGAGGATCTCCTGCCGCACTTCGGCGTCGGAGTAGGCGAGCAGGACCTTGCCGATGGCGGTGCAGTGCACCGGCATTCGGCCGCCGGTGCGAGAGGGGGTCGGCGCCTGGCGATGGCCGCCGATCTTGGCGACGTAGACGACGTCGCGCCCCTCGCGTACGCCCAGGTGGACGGTCTCGTGGGTGCGTTCGTAGAGATCCTGGAGGAACGGCATCGCCAGCTCCAGGAGGGAGCGTTCCACCGAGGCGCGCATGCCGAGCTCGAAGAGTCCGCCGGAGAGGCGGTAGCCGAGACTGGTGCGTTCCAGGAGCCGGTTGGTGACCAGGTCGCCGGCGACGCGGTGGACGGTCGCCTTGGGGAGTCCGGTGCGGCGGACGAGCTCGGCCAGGGAGAGCACCTGGTCGTCGACCGTGAAGGCCCGCAGGATGGTCACCGCCTTGCCGAGCACGGTGTCGAGATCGGCAGGCTGATGCGGCATGGGATCACCGTACCGGTCAGCGGGACGACGGCCCACCTGATCTGGCCCGACTGCTGAGACTGTGGGGCTATGAACGAAGTGACCTCCCCGTCCGACGCTGCCGTCGAGGCCGCGGCAGATCGGCTGCTGACCGCCTCGGCGACGGGCGTCCCCGTGCCGCCGATGCGGGACCTGCTCGACGCGACCGACCTGAAGACGGCGTACGCGATCCAGGAGCGCCTCACCGCCGCCCGGCTCGCCGGCGGGGCGAAGATCGTGGGCCGCAAGATCGGGCTCACCTCCAAGGCGGTGCAGGAGCAGATCGGCGTGGACACCCCCGACTTCGGCGTGCTCTTCGACGACATGGCGTACGCGGACGGAGACTCGCTCCCGGCCGACGCGATCCTGCAGCCGCGGGCCGAGGCCGAGATCGCCTTCGTCCTCGCCTCGGACCTGGCCGAGGGCGACCTGAGCTACGACCAGGTCAGGGAGGCCATCGACTACGCCGTCGCCGCGATCGAGATCTGCGGGTCGCGCATCGCCGACTGGAAGATCGCCTTCGGCGACACCGTCGCGGACAACGCCTCCGCGGGTGCCTATGTCCTCGGCACCGAGCGCCGGCGGCTGGACGAGTTCGAGCCCAAGGACGTCTCGATGTCGATGTCGATCGACGACGAGGAGGTCTCGACCGGCACCGGAGCCGCCTGCCTGGGCGACCCGGTCAACGCGGTCCAGTGGCTGGCTCGCTACGCGCGTGACTTCGGTGAGCCGCTGCGCGCCGGCCAGCTCATCCTCTCCGGTGCGCTCGGGCCGATGCGGCCGATCGCCCCGGGCAACACCGTTCGTTCCACCGTGTCGGGCCTCGGCTCGGTGGCTTTCACCGTAGGGAAGTGACCTCCATGAGCAAGTCGAAAGTGGCGATCATCGGGTCGGGCAACATCGGCACCGATCTGATGATCAAGGTGATGCGTACCTCGCAGCACTTGGAGATGGGCGCGATGGTCGGGATCGACCCGTCCTCCGACGGCCTCGCGCGGGCGGCGAAGTTCGGCTTCGCGACGACCGCCGAGGGCGTCGAGGGGCTGATCGGGCTACCCGACTTCGACGACATCGAGATCGTCTTCGACGCCACCTCGGCCAAGGCGCACGTCGCCAACGCGGCCGCGCTGGAGCCCTACGGCAAGCGGCTGATCGACCTCACCCCCGCGGCGATCGGGCCGTACGTCATCCCGGCCGTCAACATCGACGAGCACATCGATGCCCCGAACGTGAACATGGTGACCTGCGGCGGGCAGGCGACGATCCCGATCGTCGCCGCGGTCGCGCGGGTCGTTCCCGTCGCCTACGGCGAGATCGTCGCCTCGATCTCCTCGAAGTCGGCCGGCCCCGGCACCCGGGCCAACATCGACGAGTTCACCGAGACCACCTCGGGCGCGATCGTGCAGGTCGGCGGCGCCAAGCGCGGCAAGGCGATCATCATCCTCAACCCGGCCGAGCCCCCGCTGATCATGCGGGACACGGTGTATGCGCTGGTCGAGGGCGGGTCCCGCTCGTTGGAGGAGCTCACCGCCGAGATCACCGAGTCGGTCGAGAAGATGGTCGGCGACGTCGCCGCGTACGTTCCCGGCTACCGCCTCAAGCAGAAGGTCCAGGTGCAGGAGATCCCCGCGGATCAGCCCGTGGAGACCCTGCTGGCCGAGGGCGAGACCACCCGCCCGACCCATCAGGTGTCGGTGTTCCTCGAGGTCGAGGGCGCCGCGCACTACCTCCCTGCGTACGCGGGGAACCTCGACATCATGACCTCGGCCGCGCTCCAGATGGCCGAGCGGATCGCTGCCAAGGAGGCCGCGCGATGAGCACCCCGATCTACGTCCAGGAAGTCTCGCTCCGCGACGGCATGCACGCCGTACGTCACCGGATCACCCCCGAGGACGTCAAGCGGATCGTCGTCGCCGCCGACGAGGCCGGCGTCGACGCCATCGAGGTCGCCCACGGCGACGGCCTGACCGGCGGGTCGGTCAACTACGGCCCCGGCTCCAACAGCGACTGGGAGTGGATCGAGGCCGCGGCCTCGGTCATCAAGAACGCCCGCCTGACGACCCTGCTGCTCCCCGGCGTCGGCACCATCCACGACCTGAAGCGGGCCTACGACCTCGGCGTGCGTTCGGTCCGGGTCGCGACCCACTGCACCGAGGCCGACGTCTCGGCCCAGCACATCGGGGCGGCTCGGGAGATGGGGATGGACGTCTCCGGGTTCCTGATGCTCTCGCACATGGCCCCGCCCGAGCAGCTCGCCGAGCAGGCGAAGCTGATGGAGTCCTACGGCGCCCACTGCGTCTACGTCACCGACTCCGGCGGTCGGCTCACGATGAACGACGTACGTGACCGGGTGCAGGCCTACCGCTCGGTGCTGAAGGACGAGACCGAGATCGGCATCCACGCCCACGAGAACCTCTCGCTCTCGGTCGCCAACTCGGTCGTCGCCGTCGAGAACGGCGTCTACCGCGTCGACGCCTCCCTCGCCGGCCACGGCGCCGGTGCCGGCAACTGCCCGATCGAGGCGTTCATCGCGGTCGCCAACCTGTCGGACTTCAAGCACAACTGCGACCTGTTCAAGCTCCAGGACGCCGCCGACGACATCGTCCGCCCGCTCCAGGACCGCCCCGTCCGGGTCGACCGCGAGACGTTGACGATGGGCTACGCCGGCGTCTACTCGTCGTTCCTCCGCCACGCCGAGAACGCCTCTGCCCGCTACGGCGTCGACACCCGCGACATCCTGATGGAGTGCGGCCGCCGGGGTCTGGTGGGAGGCCAGGAGGACATGATCGTCGACATCTGCCTCACGAAGCTGGCCGAGCGCGAGGCTGCAGGCGCGTAGTCGAGTCAGCCGACGTGGGAGTCCTGGGGTCAGTGGGTGACCTCAGGACTCCCACGTCGTCGAGTGGAGGACTTCGCGGAGCGTCGCCGCTCAGCACGTCACTTCCATGCACATGCATGGAAGTGACGTACCCGTCGGCGGTTGAGGCCGCAACTTCGGCACATGTGTGCGGATGTTGCGGGGGCTGGAAGCGGAGACAGTTCGCGACGGCGATCCGCCGATGACCGATGCTCAGCTTCAGATCTGGGAGCGGATCAAGGGAGTGGTCGCTCCGGTGCTCCCGGATGCGACCGAGCACGTCGCCGAACAGAGCCGTGAGCTAATGCTTCTCGATCGTTGGCGCACGTCTGAGTGAGAGGTTCGTGCCCTCGGGAGGAGTCGAACCTCCATCTCCGGTTTCGTAGACCGGCGTCGTGATCCGTTGGACCACGAGGGCGTTGCGGGGCCTGGAGTCGAACCAGGGCCACCGGGCTTATGAGGCCCACGGCGTCGCCGGACACCCGCGTCGATATAGGCAGTTGCACAGCCCGGGCGGTGGGAGTCGAACCCACATTCGGCCGGAGTTGGAAACCGGTCGCCTATCCGCTGGCTCACCCGAATAGAGGCGTACGAAGTCGCCACCTCCCGTGCTGACGGGAGGGCTGCGACGTCAGTGCGATCGTCGCCAGCGGCGCGAGACGGAGGGATGCGCAGCGTCGACGTGCATGTCGGGTCTCACGGCCTCTCCTCTCGCAGGTCCGGCCGGGCGCCGGGCACGGAGACAACGGTAGAGCTCCGCCCGCAGCCGTTGCCAATGGTTATTCGGCGAGATCCAGCAAGAATGGTCGTGCAGCGATGTCGGTGGTCGCGTCTAGCGTGAGAGCCATGAAGTTCGGGTTCGTCGGAAGCTTTGGTACGCCGGCTCAGCACGTCGCGCTCGCCCGGGAGGCGGAGGCGCACGGCTGGGACGGGTTCTTCACCTGGGACGCGATCAGCATGGGGTCGTTCGGGCCGACCTGGGACCCGTTCGCCGTGCTTGCGTCGGTGGCGGCGGTCACCGAGCGGATCATGCTCGGGGCGATGGTCTTCGCGGTGCCGCGACATCGGCCGTGGGAGTTCGCGCAACGGGCGCTGACGGTCGACCATCTCTCCGGCGGGCGGCTGGTGCTGCCGGTGGGGGTCGGGGTGCTGGACGACCAGGGCTACACCTCGGTCGATGGGCAGCTGACCGGGCTCAGGGAGCGGGCCGAGCTGCTCGACGACGTGCTCGGTTTTCTGGAGCAGTCGTGGAGCGGTGACCCGTTCACCTTCGACGGGAAGCACATCCATGTCGGCGAGATGGTCTTCCCGGAGCCGCCGGTGAACGGCCGCATCCCGGTCTGGCCGGTCGGGGTGTGGGACGCCGAGCGTCCCCCGGTCAAGAACCTGCGACGTACGCTGCGCTGGGACGGCATCGTCGCCCAGATCCACAGCTCGATGGAGGAGCCAGGGCCGGCCGAGATCGCGGCGCTGGCGACGTGGTTGGGCGACCACGCTGAGGAGCCGGGCAAGCCGTTCGAGGTCGTGACCCCGGGGCAGCTCTCCGGCGATCGTGAGCAGGACGCCGAACTGGCGCGCGCTCGCGCCGAGGCCGGCGCGACCTGGTGGATCGAGTCGTGGTGGGATCCGGAGACCACGACCCCCGAGACATTGCTCGAGAAGGTCCGCCAGGGCCCACCGCGCCATGGCTGAGTCCGTGGTCGACGCGGTTCACCGTGCCTACTACGACGAGGAGCTGCGAGCGCGGGCGGATCGGCCACTGACCGAGGGACGTCGGCGTCGGGTCGAGGAGTTCGCGAAGCTGTGCCGGCGAGAGGGCGTACGTAGCGTGGTCGAGGTCGGCTGCGGTGCCGGCCGCGACGGGTTGGTCCTCGTCGAGGCGGGGCTGGCGTACACGGGCGTGGACCTCTCGGCGGTCGGCGTGGAGGTCTGCCGGGCGGCCGGACTCGGTGCGCAGGTCGCCTCAGCGACCGCCCTGCCGTTCGCCGCGGACAGCTTCGACGCGGCGTGGACGATGAGCACCCTGATGCATCTCGACGGCGACGGGATGTCGCTGGCACTGGCCGAGCTCGGGCGAGTCGTTCGGCCCGGCGGCGTCCTCGAGATCGGTGTATGGGGTCGCGATGAGGACAGCGAGTGGGTCGACCGGCACGGCCGGTACTTCCGGCACCGACCCGATGACGACCTGCAACGTCTGCTCGGCGAGATCGGTGTGGTCGATGCCTTCGAGGCGACGGACTTCGGCCTGTTCGGCGCCGGCGAGGAGAACGTCCACTACCAATGGGCGCGCGTACGCATCGCTTGACGGCGCGCGAGGAAAGCCGGTGTTGCGTTCCCGCTCGTAGATCGGTCCGTCGCTTCCATGCACATGCACGGAAATGACCGCCCGGTCGGCGGCTGAGGCTGCAACTTCGGCACATGTGTGCGGAAGTTGCGAGCGGCCGGGTGCGCGACCATCCGCAGTGACTACGAATAGGGAGTCAAACTAGATGACTACTTTTTCGTAGTCGCTGACGATGAATACGTTATCGTAGTCGTAGGAGGTGCTCATGTCGTACACCGGAAAGGTCACCAGCCCGGAGTCCCTCGGGCGGATCCTTCAGCAGGCGCGACTGCTGAACGGGTGGAGTCAGCGCGAGCTCGCGGCGAGGATCGGGACGACGCAGCGCTACATCTGGGAGATCGAGGCGGGCAAGCCGTCGATCTTCGTCGAGCGCCTCTTCGCGCTCATGCGGGAGACCGGGACCGAGCTGACCGCGACCATCGATCCGGGGAGCGACGATGAGTGAACTCGTCGTCGAGCTCTACGGCAAGCCGATCGGTCGGTTGGCCGGGTCGAGCACGACGTACGACTTCGTCGCCTCTACCGACGCGGTGGAGACCTACGGCCTGGACAGCACGATCCTGTCGCTGGCCCTTCCGCTGGCTCCGGTCGCGCCGCGCGGGCGCAAGCAGCGACGGCAGAACTTCTTCGCCGAGATGCTTCCCGAAGGTCGGATGCGGTCGAGGCTCGCGGCGATGGCCGATGTCAGTGAGCGCGATGTGATCGGACTGCTGCGGGCCTATGGGCGAGACGTCGCGGGGGCGCTGCAGATCTGGGACCCGGACGTTCCCGGCGAGCCGCGGACCCCGAAGCTCGAACCGGTCGGTGAGCAAGGTGTCGCGGACCTTCTCAGCGAGGTGAGTTCCTTCCCGCTAGCCAACAAGCCGACTGGCGGAAAGACGTCGCTCGCCGGGGTTCAGGACAAGATCGTTCTGGTGCGCAACGAGGACGGCTGGCACCGAGCGCTGGACGGGTACCCGTCCACGCACATCCTCAAGCCGGTCACCACTGACTTCCCGTCGATGATCTACGAAGAGGAGTACGGCGCTCGGTTCGCGCAGGCCTTGGGACTGACGACGTACGACACGTTCATCGAGGAGTTTGCGGGCGTGCCGGCGCTCGTGATCGAGCGATATGACCGAGGCGATGCGGTCGATGGTGTTCCGAGTCGAGTGCACCAGGAGGACTTCAACCAGGTCCTGGGTGCTCGAGGAGATCAGAAGTATCAGAAGTACGGGGGCAAGGTCTCGCTGAAGCAGATCGCCGGCGAGTTCAGTGCGCTCGGTGACTCCGCCTCCCTGCGGAAGCTGGCCCGGATGACCGTGCTGGCGGCGGCCATCGGAAACCTGGACATGCACGCGAAGAACATCTCGCTTCTGCATCACCCGGACGGCTCGGTCGAGATCGCTCCCTCCTACGACGTGGTCCCACAGCGGCATCTGCCGAACGACGGCGAACTGGCGCTCGCGGTTGACGGGGTCTATCAGCATGCGGCAATCACTCGCGGCAACCTCGTCGCCGAGGTCGCCTCGTGGCGCCTCCGTGATGCGGAGGAACTGGTCGATGGTGTTCTGGCGGACATTGCCGAGATCATCGCGGCCGAGACTCCCGCCGTTGGTGCATATCCGGGTCTGGTCGACGACGTTCGAACCTTCACCGCCAATCTGCGGGCCGGGCGCTCAGCGGGAGCGGAGCTGAGCAGATCGCGGGAGTCCTGAGGCCACTGGGTGACTCCGTGACTCCCGGGTTGGGGGAGCGTGGCAGAGTCATCCCGTGAGCAAAGAGTCTTCTTCTTCGCTTGACCTGCCGCTGGTCGGTCTGGCTGCGTTGTTCCTGGGGTCAGGGACCCTGCATCTGGTGAGGCCGCAGGTCTTCGAGCCGATCGTGCCGCCGGCGCTGCCGGAGCCGCGCAAGGTGGTCGAGGTCTCCGGGATCGCGGAGATCGTGTGTGGGCTGGGCCTGCTGCACCCGCGGACCCGCAGGATCGCGGGGCTGGCGAGTGCTGCGCTGCTGGTCGGGGTCTTCCCGGCCAACGTGCAGATGAGCGTCGACGCGGGGAAGCGGGCCAACCGGAAGCGGACCGCGAAGTCGGCCGGATTCTTCGCGGGCACCGTCGCACGGTTGCCGTTGCAATGGCCGATGATCAAGGTGGCGCTGCGCGCCGGAAAGAGGACCGACGCATGACGTACGCCCCGGCAGAGGATCGCTACGACTCGATGCAGTATCGGCGGACCGGGCACAGCGGCCTGGATCTGCCCGCCGTCAGCCTCGGGCTGTGGCACAACTTCGGTGACGACCTGGCGTTCGAACGGCAGCGGGCGATCCTGCGTACGGCTTTCGACGCGGGGATCACCCACTTCGACCTGGCCAACAACTACGGCCCTCCCTACGGCTCGGCTGAGGAGAACTTCGGCCGCCACCTGCGCGGCGACTTCGCCGGGCTGCGCGACGAGCTGGTGATCTCGACCAAGGCCGGCTGGGACATGTGGCCGGGGCCGTACGGGAAGATCGGCGGCTCGCGGAAGTACCTGATCTCCAGCCTCGACCAGTCGCTGAAGCGGATGGGGCTCGACTACGTCGACATCTACTACCACCACCGTCCCGACCCCAGCACGCCGCTGGAGGAGACGATGGGCGCCCTCGACCAGATCGTGCGCTCCGGGAAGGCGCTCTACGTCGGGTTGAGCTCCTACTCCTCGGCGCTGACCCGCGAGGCGGCGGCGATCCTGCGCGACCTCGGTACGCCGCTGCTGATCCACCAGCCCTCCTACTCCGTCCTCAACCGCTGGCTCGAGACCGACGGGCTGCTGGACACGCTCGACGAGGTCGGGGCCGGTGCGATCTCGTTCTCGCCGCTGGCACAGGGTCTGCTGACGAACAAGTACCTCGGCGGCAGCGTCCCCGAGGACTCACGTGCCGCCAAGGCGCGGTTCCTCACCCCGGATGCGCTCACGCCCGAGACGCTCGCCGGCATCGAGTCGCTCAACGCCCTCGCCGCCGACCGTGGCCAGACCCTCGCCCAGATGGCGCTCGCCTGGGCGCTGCGTGATCCGCGGATGACCTCGGTCGTCATCGGCGCCTCCCGTCCGGAGCAGGTCACCGACTGCCTCGGTGCGCTCTCCGGTCCCGAGCTCACCACCGAGGAGCTGGCCAGGATCGACGAGTACGCCGCTTCCACCGGCATCGACCTGTGGAAGCGCGACCGGGTCGAGGGGGACTACCGCGAGATCTTCAACTGACGCTCGTCGTCCCAGGCCGCCGAGCTGATCCGCCAGCCGTCGTCGGTGCGTACGAACGACATCGTCTTCATCCCCCTGCCGGTGTGGACCTCGCCTGCGGTGAGCCAGCGCTTGCCGTAGGCGCCCCACCAGTGGGCGATGTCGCCGAAGACGTCGATACGACCGGGCTCCGGCCATTCCTCGAACTCCTCGATCTCACCGCTGGTGAGGAGCGCGAGACGCGGGGCGATGAAGGACTCGATGTCGTAGACCTCGACCGGCAGCCCGCACGTGCGAACCACGGTCGCGCCGGGAATCATGATCCGGCGCAGGTCGTCCAGGCGGGCCGCCACCTCCGGTCCTGCGGTGAAGGCCGAGAAGAAGGCGCGCACCAGCTCCTCGACCGCGGTCTCGTCCGACGTCGCTGCGGCGTTCTCACCGGTGGTGGCCATGGCCGGAAAGATAGCCACACACCTCGGCAACGGCACGTCATTTCGGGGCGCGGATTGCCAGACATGCCCTAGCCTGCGCTCATGCGGGTCGATGAGTATCTGACGTACGACGCCACCGGGCTGGCTCAGCTGGTCGCTGCCAAGGAGGTGACCGCGGCCGAGGTCCTGGCCGCGGCGCGGGAGCGGGCGGAGGCGGTCAACCCGCGGATCAACGCGATCGTCGCGGACATCCCCGAGGCCGACGACCAGGTCGCCGGCGACGGCCCGAGCGGGCCGTTCGGCGGGGTGCCGTTCCTGGTCAAGGACCTGGCGCAGGAGTATCGGGGACACCCGACGACCTACGGCTCCCGGTCGCTCGTCAACGATGTTGCCGAGGAGCACTCCTACTTCACCCAGAGCGCCCTGGACGCCGGTCTGGTGATCTTCGGCAAGACGAACACCCCGGAGTTCGGGTCGAAGGGGATCACCGAACCGGAGCTGTTCGGCGCCGCGCGCAACCCGTGGAACACCGACCACACGCCCGGCGGCTCCTCGGGTGGCTCCGGGGCCGCGGTGGCCGCCGGGATCGTCCCGGCCGCCGGCGCCAACGACGGCGGCGGGTCGATCCGGATCCCGGCGGCCTGCAACGGCCTGGTCGGGCTGAAGACCACCCGCGGGCTGCTGCCGCTGGGTCCGCAGAGCCTGGATGCCTCCAACGGCTTCGTCGTCCAGGGCGTGGTGACCCGCACGGTACGTGACGCGGCCGGCCTCTACGACGCCCTCATCGGTGACCGGCCGATGGCGATGATCCACGCGCCGCATCCCGGCGCGTCCTTCTCGGAGGACATCGCGGCCGCGCCCCGCAAGCTCCGCATCGGGTTCACCTCGACGTCCTCGATCACCGCCCCCGACCCGGAGGCGATCGCGGCCGTCGAGGATGCGGCCAAGGCTCTCGAAGCGCTCGGCCACGAGGTCGAGGAGGTCGAGGCGCCCTATGACGCCGCCGAGCTCGGCCGCGACTTCCTCACCATCTGGTTCGCCTCGGCCGCCGCCGAGGTCGCCGAGGCCAAGCTCCGGGTGGGGGCCACCAACAAGGACTTCGAGGCCGACACCCTGGCCGTGGCCGAACTCGGCCGGGCCGGGGGAGTCGTCGCCGTCGAGCTCGCGCACATCAACCGCCGCAACCACGTACGCCGCCTGAGCGCGTTCCACGAGACGTACGACCTGCTGCTGACGCCGACGCTGGCGAAGCCGCCGCTGAAGGTCGGGCAGCTGACCACGCCCAAGGCGCTCCAGACCGCGGCACGGGTGCTGCACAAGGTGCACGGCGGGCGGGTCATGCGCGCGACCGGGATGATCGACCAGCTGGTCGACGAGAACCTCGGCTGGGTGCCCTACACCCAGCTCGCCAACATCACCGGGCGCCCGGCGATCTCGGTTCCGACCTACCGGACCGCAGCCGGACTGCCGCTGGGCATCCAGCTCTCCGGGCAGCTCGGTGACGACGGCCTGCTGCTGCAGGTCGCCGCCCAGCTGGAGCAGGCGAAGCCGTGGGCGGAGGCCGGCCCAACTCTCTGAGGCCGGCGCTCTGAGACGGGACCTGACGCCGGACCCGATACCGGCGCCGTGAAAGAAAATTTCCTTTCCCGCACGAACCTCCCGTCGGAGCGGCAGTATCGGGGTATGACACCGTCTCCGGACATGCTCATGACCTCTCGGCGCACGCTTCTCGGCGGCACCCTGAGCGGAGTCGCGATGACTCTCCTCGGTGGTGCAGCGGTGGCCTCGACCCCGGAGGACCCGACCAAGGCGACCAGGACGCTCGCCTCGCTGGCCGGTGGGCCACCGACGATCACGCCGGAGGAGCTGACCTTCACCCCGCGCACCGTCCTGCGGCCCGGCCACGCGCGCCAGGTCGGCCTCGACCCGGCGCCGATCGCGAGGATCCGCACCGAGCTGACCCGGTTCCTCGCGCCGACGACGGAGAATCCCGCCCACCCCCTGTACGCAGGGGCTACCGCGATCGCGGTCAAGGACGGCGTCATCGTCGCCCACGAGAGCGTGGGCAAGGCGCTCAGGTACGGCCTCGACGGCACCGCCGTCGTCGAGCTCCCGGCCGAGCAGCAGGTCGCGGCCGGGCTGGACACGATGTGGGACATCGCCTCGATGTCGAAGCTCTTCACCACGACCGCGATCCTCCGGCTGATGGAGCAGGACAGCATCGACCTCGAGGCGCCGGTGGTCACCTACCTGCCCGAGTTCGCGCCGCACGGCAAGGACGCGATCCTCGTACGTCACCTCCTCACCCATGTCTCCGGTCTGCTCGCCGGCCCGTCGCCGTCGCTGTGGGCGGGCTACGACACCTATGAGGAGCGGGTCGCGGCGATCATGGACACGACCCCGACGCACGCACCCGAGCAGGTCTACCGCTACTCCGACATCAACCTGATCACTCTCGGGCTGCTGGTCGAGCGGCTCTCGGGGAAGAAGCTCGACGTCTACGTCCGCGACCACATCACCGCACCGCTCGGGATGCGCGACACCATGTACAACCCGCCCGCCGACCGCCTCGACCGCGTCGCCGCCACCGAGTACCAGCCGTGGGCCGGCCGCCCGATGATCCGTGGCGAGGTGCACGACGAGAACGCCTGGGCGCTCGGCGGCGTGGCCGGTCATGCGGGCGTCTTCTCGACCGCGGCCGACATGGCCAGGTTCGGCCAGATGTTCCTCAACGGCGGCGTCTACAACGGCACCAGGATCCTGGAGGAGGACACCGTCAGGCTGAGCCTGCGCGACTACACCGGCGCCCAGTTCCCCGGCAGCTCCCGTGGCCTCGGCTGGGAGCTCGCCACGACCTGGTACCACGGCCCGATCTGGTCCCCGGTCTCCTTCGGTCACACCGGCTACACCGGCACCAGCATCGTGATGGACCCGATCGGTCACCAGCTCGTCGTGCTGATGACCAACCGCGTCCACCCCAGCCGCGACTGGGGCAGCAACAACCCTTCCCGTCGCGCCGTCTCGGATGCGCTCGGGATGGCCTCGGCCGTGAGGCCGGCGAGGGGACGTACGTCATGGTTCTCCGGGCGCACGAACGCGAAGAAGGCCACGCTCGACGTGCCGCTCGCGGCCACCGACGGCGCGAGGCTCCGCTTCGACTATCGCTTCGACACCG
Organism: Nocardioides sp. NPDC101246; assembly: GCF_044767415.1. NCBI lineage: Bacteria > Bacillati > Actinomycetota > Actinomycetes > Propionibacteriales > Nocardioidaceae > Nocardioides > Nocardioides sp. NPDC101246. The sequence goes on along the minus strand of NZ_JBIWNX010000013.1, from coordinate 141,357 downwards.
AGCCGCGCTTCGACTTCGGCCGGCTGCAGTACTCCACCGACGGCACCACCTTCAGCCCGCTGCCCTGGACGCTCGAGGGTGGCGACTGGAGCTGGGAGACCAGCGAGGCGGTCAACGGGTACGGCGGTCGCCGGTGGCTGTGCGGACGCGCCGAGCTCCCGGACGGCACGACCGCGGTGCGGTGGACCTACGAGACCGACTCGTCCTCCCAGGGGCGCGGGATCCACCTCGACGGCATCGTGATCAACCAGGGGCGACGTACGTTGTTCGACTCCTCCCGACCCGCCGACGAGGCACGTATCGTCACCGACGGCTGGGCCCTCAGCGATCGGTGACACATCACCGATAGCCTCGGCGCCATGAGCGAGCGCCAGCGAGTGACCATAGGCCTCAGGCCGCTGTTTCGGTATTCTTTGCTTTCCTATACCGAGGCGGTGGCATGAGCCAGCCGCAGCAGCCGAACCCGTTCCTGGTCAACCAGCTCCGCGACGAGACCGACGCCAAGGCGCTCATCATGAAGGCGGCCGAGTCGAGCTCGGCGGGCGCGCCGCGGGGGATCCTGGATGCGATCCGCGACAAGCTCGTGGACCTGGGCCCCGAGCTGGTCGCGGTCTCCCACGACCTCGCCGAGCACCCCGAGACCGGCTTCGAGGAGCACCGGAGCTCGGCCGGGCTGGCCGAGTTCGTCGAGGCTCACGGCATCGAGGTGGCCCGCGGCGCCTACGGCCTCCCGACCGCCCTCTACGCGTCGGCCGGCGGCACCAAGGAGGGTCCGACGATCGCCGTGCTCTCCGAGTACGACGCGCTCCCCGGCATCGGCCACGGCTGCGGCCACAACCTGATCGCCACCGTCGGCGTGGGCGCGTTTCTGGCCATCGCGAGCGTGATCGACCGCCTCGGTGGCCGCGTGATCTGGCTCGGCACGCCCGCCGAGGAGGGCGGTGGCGGCAAGGAGCTGATGGCGCAGAAGGGCGCCTTCGACGGCGTCGACGCGGCGATCATGGTCCACCCGTTCACCTACGACAGCTCGGAGCCGGTCTTCCTCGGTCGCAGGCAGCTGAAGGTGACGTACGTCGGGGTGCCGGCGCACGCCTCCATCCAGCCGTTCATGGGGCGCAACGCCCTGGACGCGGCCAACCTGCTCTACACCGGCGTCGCGCTCAACCGGCAGCAGATGCCGCCGACCGACCGGGTGCACGCGATCATCACCGACGGCGGTCTGCGCCCCAACGTGATCCCGGAGCACGCCTCGATCCAGTTCTACGTACGCTCCGCCTACCCCGAGACCCTCAAGATCCTCTCCCAGCGGCTGGAGGAGATGGCGATGGGTGCGGCGCTGATGACGGGCTGCGGTGTCGAGTTCAGCTGGGACGAGTCACCGGTCTACCTGCCGATCCGCAACAACAGCGGGCTGGCGCAGGCGTGGAACCGCCGCTACCAGGAGCGCAACCACACCGTCCTCGCGCCCGGCGTGGTCCCGGACCTGCTCGCCGGGTCCACCGACTTCGGCAACGTCTCCTTCCGGGTCCCCGGCCTGCACGCGATGGTCAAGATCGCCGAGCCCGATGTGTCGCTGCACAGCCGCGAGTTCGCCGCTGCCGCGGTCACGCCGTACGCCGACGAGGTGCTCGTCGATGCCGCCTACGGTCTCGCCGGGGTGGCTGCCGACTATCTCTCCGACGCGAAGCTGCGGGAGACGGTCCGCGACGAGTTCGAGGAGGCCGGCGGGGCGGTGGACGTTACCGAATTTTTTGGCTGAAGCGGAGCCCGAAGCGAAATATGCTGCTGATCAACGGTTGGTGACGATTCGGCGGCGGTAATCCGGTTACCACTTCCCAATCAGCACCCGAAGGGGCATCGTTCCCTTCGTCGATCACTGAGATGGGGAGCCAGCAATGCCTCGTAACACCCGAAAGCTTCGACCCGTCGTGGCCGTTGCCGCCGTCGCTCTCGCGGCCGCCGCAGTCGCCACCCCGGTCGGGACCGCATCCGCCAAGCCGGGCAAGCATCTGGTCGATGTCCAGCTGCTCTCGTTCAACGACTTCCACGGCAACCTCGAGGCGCCGTCGGGTTCGAGCGGGCGTCTGGTCACCGGTCACCACATCGACCCGGCCACCGGTGCGCCGGTCGACGAGACCGTCAACGTCGGTGGCGTGGAATACCTCGCCTCCCACCTGGCCGAGGCCCGCAAGGGTCACAAGCGCTCGCTGACCGTCGCCGCCGGTGACCTGATCGGCGCTTCGCCGCTGCTCTCGGCCGCCTTCCACGACGAGCCGTCCATCGAGGCGCTCAACAAGCTCGGCCTGGACGTGACCTCGGTCGGCAACCACGAGTTCGACGAGGGCTACAAAGAGCTGCAGCGCATCGCCAAGGGTGGCTGCATCGACGACGGTGACGGCGAGGACAACCAGAACTCTTGCGCCGCCCACGAGTACGACGGCGCCGACTTCGACATCCTCGCCTCCAACGTGGTCGAGGACGCGAGCGGCAAGACGATCCTGCCGTCGTACGCCATCAAGGAGGTCGACGGAGTCAAGATCGGCTTCATCGGCATGACCCTGGAGGGCACTCCCGACATCGTCACCGCCGAGGGGGTCAAGGGCCTCACCTTCAAGGACGAGGTCGAGACGGCGAACGCGCTCGTGCCCAAGCTGAAGAGCAAGGGCGTCAAGGCGATCGTCACCCTGATCCACGAGGGCGCCAACCTGCCGAGGGAGAAGTGGACCGACCCGGCCACCGGCAAGGTCTACGACGTCAACGCCAGGTACGACTACACCTGCGAAGGCGGCGGCGAGCTGGTCGCGGGCTCGCCCATCGTGCCGATCGCCGAGAACCTCGACCCCGAGATCGACATGCTGGTCACCGGCCACACCCACAACCCCTACGTCTGCGACGTACCCGACCCCAACGGCAAGTCCCGCCTGGTCACCTCGGCCTCGTCCTTCGGTCGGCTCTACACCGAGACCAACCTGAAGTACGACCTCAAGAAGCGCGACATCGTGCGCTCCTCGGTCAAGGGGTCCAACCTGCTGGTCACCCGCGACGTGGCCAAGGCCCCGGAGCAGACCACGCTGATCAACACCTACAAGGAGCTGGTCACCCCGATCGCCTCCCGGGTGCTCGGTTCGATCTCCGGTGACATCACCCGCACCGCCAACGCCTCCGGCGAGAGCGCCCTCGGTGACCTCATCGCCGACGCCCAGCTCGCCGACCAGTCGACGGTCGTCAACGGGCAGACGCCGGTGATCGCGTTCATGAACCCGGGCGGCATCCGCGCCGACCTGACCGCGGCCAACTCGCCCTACGGTGAGGCCGTCGGTGACGTCACCTACGACGAGGCGTTCACGGTCCAGCCGTTCAACAACTTCATGGTCTCGCTGACCATGACCGGCCAGGACATCTACGACCTGCTCACCCAGCAGGTCACCGGCGCCAACGCCGCGTCCCACAAGATCCTGCAGGTGTCGGAGGGCTTCTCCTACCAGATCAGCCCCTCGGGTCCCGTCGACGGTTCGGTCACGCTCAACGGTCAGCCGATCGACAAGGCCGCGTCCTACCGGGTCGTGACCAACAACTTCCTGCAGGGCGGCGGCGACGCGTTCGCGGCCTTCACCAAGGGCACCGACCCCTACTACGGCGGCCTCGACATCGATGCCTTCTCCGCCTACCTGGAGGCCAACTCGCCCTACACCCCGGGCCCGCTCGACCGCATCACCGGGACGCACTGACGAAGATCCGTTCGTACGCAGCGGGCCCGACCAGCTCTGAGCTGGTCGGGCCCGCTGTGGTATCGGCGTGCTGTCGAGTCAGTGCGATCCGGCGAGCACCGCGTCGTCCGCTGAGTCGTCGGCCGCCTCCGGCCGCGACCTGGGGATGAGGAGCACGATCAGAGCACCGACTCCGGCTGCCAGCGCCCCGATCACGAAGCAGAGCTGGAACGCGCCGGCGGTCGGGATCTCGGGTGCGCCCGGAGCGAGGACGATGGTCCGGCTGGTCAGCACGATGGCCATCACAGCACCGGCGACCGTCGTCCCGATCGAGCGCATCAGGCTGTTCAGCCCGACGCTCGCGGCGGCCTCGGCGGCCGGGACGTTGCCCAGGATGAGCGTGGGCATCGCGGCGTACCCGATCCCGACGCCTGCCGAGGCGACGCAGGAGGCGAGCATGAGCTGCCAGGGCGCGTCCATCAGGAAGACCGCGACGACGTAGCCGGCGGCCAGGACCACCGCGCCGATCGCCATCGTGCCGCGTCCGCCGATGCGGGTGAGCAGGCGGGAGGAGACCGGGGTGAAGAGCATCATCATCAGACCGGCCGGTGCCATCCACAGGCCTGCCTGGAGGATGGTCTGGCCCAGGCCGTAGCCGGTGGCCTCTGGCATCTGCAGGAGCTGCGGGACCACGATCGACTGCGCCATCATGCCGAAGCCGATGAGGACGGCGGCGATGTTGGTGAGCAGCACCGGCTTGCGTGCGGTGGTGCGGAGGTCGACGAGCGGGTCGTCGTGGCGCAGCTCGAACCAGCCCCAGAGCAGCAGGATCACGATGCCACCGATGATCATGCCGAGGGTCTCGGGCTGGTCCCAGCCCCAGTCGTTGCCCTTGGAGACGCCGACCAGCACGCCGACGAGGCCGGCCGCGAGCCCGAGCGCGCCGATGATGTCGAGGCGACCGGGGTGCGCGTCGCGAACGTGCGGGACGACGGCCGTGGTCAGCAGGGTGACGATGGCGGCCAGGGTCGCGGAGACCCAGAAGAGGGTGTGCCAGTCGAAGTCCTGGGCGATCCAGGCGGCCAGCGGCAGGCCGAGTGCGCCGCCGACGCCGAGGGTGGCGCTGACGCCGGCGACCGCGGTGTTGCGCAGGTGCTCGGGGGCGATCTCGCGGACGAGGCTGATCGCGACCGGGATGTAGCCCATCGCCATGCCCTGGAGGACGCGGCCGACCAGGACGGGGCCGACGGCATCGGAGAGCGCGACGATGACGGAGCCGACGACCAGCACGATGCCGGAGATCACCAGCACGGGCTTCTTGCCGTAGAGGTCCGCGAGGCGGCCGGTGACGGGCATCGCCACACCGCCGCCGAGCAGGGTGGCGGTCAGCACCCAGGACGCGGTGCTGGGCGTGGTGGAGAGCAGCTCGGGGAGCTCGCTCTGGATCGGGATGACCAGTGACTGCATCAGCGCGGCGCAGAGGCTGCCGAAGCAGAGCACCATGATGACGGCCACGGCGCCACCGGTCGAGCGCATGGCCGGCTCGCGGGTGGTGGACGGGGAGGAACTCAAGACACACCTCTGATGTGTAATCTACATATTGACGTATGTATGCTACACATCATGAGGTCAGAACGACAATGCCTGGAGATGTGATGCCGTCCACAACGCCCTCTGCCGAGGACCCGCTCTTCAGGAAGATCAGCTCGGAGCTGACCGCCGATCGCCGTCTGGCTTCCCTGGTCGGGCGACTCGAGGTGCACCGCCGTCTCGCCGAGGACCGCAGTGCGCTCAACCAGGCCGACGGACGCCTGCTCTGGTTCCTCTCCGACGGCCGGCCGCGTACGCTCCGCGAGATCGCCGACGGGCTCAACCTCGAGCAGTCGACCGTGAATCGGCAGGTGAACGCCGCTCTCTCCGCCGGCCATCTGCGGAGGTTCGCCGAGCAGGGGCGTTCGGCCCGATTGATCGAGCCGACCGAGGAGGGGCTCGCGGTCTATGAGGCAGCCTCGGCGCGGGCGCTGGGAGCCTATGCGGACGGGCTGGCGGCTCTGGGGGAGGAGTCCGAGAAGTTCCTCGAGCTGCTCGAGCGCTTCGTGGGTGTCTACGGTGAGGCCGTACGGGAATGACGATCGCCCAGGAGGGGTGTGGCGACCGAGGCTGCCGAGGCGATACGTACCTCGGGGATCCCGCAGGCACGTAAGCAGGTCGAGGCGATGGCGGCGGCGGTCGCGTCGTCGATCGGCATGCCGCTGCCGCGGAGGCTCGTGGTGACCTCGACCAGATGCATGAGCATCTCGCCGAGATGGCCCTGCTCGGCTGCTTCGGCGACGCCGGGCGCTGCGGCCCGGGTGGCGATCCGCCCGTAGGCCTCGGCGAGCTCGGCGCGAACACTGCGAAAGGCATCGAAGGCGTCGCTGCTGGTCACGTCAGGATGAGTGGCCAGCATGCCGATGTTGTCCGGCGCTTCGGCGAGCGTGTGGATGTCGACGAGGGCCAGCAGGTAGAGCGCTTCCTCGGGACTCGTGGACGCGGTCAGCTGCTCGATCTGGTCGACCCGATCGACGGTGGGGCGGACGGAGCGCTCCAGGAGCTCGGCGAGGATCTCGTCCTTGCTGGTGAAGTGGTAGTAGAGCGACGCCTGCCTGATCCCGACCCGGTCGGCGATCTCCCGCGTCGAGGTGGCCGCGAAACCCTTGGTCACGAACAGCTGCGCCGCGGCATGAAGCACCTGCTCGCGCGGTGGGGCAGCCGCGTCCGAGGGGACGAGGCGCGGTCGTCCGGGGTGGGTTCGTCGGATGCTCATCGAGGCCCTGCCTTCCTGTCGACGTCGACCCCGCATCCATTGGAGCATAATATTTTGATCCTGCCAATCATGATGTGCATCTGGACGTCAGGTATGCCCATCGGGCACGATGGTGGTTCCGATCCGTAGAAGGAGGATGTCGCCGTGCCCCGCCCCAACCGTCGAGCCCGTGAAGCACTGACCGAGGCGCTCCGGGAAGCCCGCCGTGCCGCCGGCCTGACCGGGGCCGGTCTGGCGGATGCGCTGGGCTCGGGCTGGTCCCAGCCCAAGGTGTCGAAGATCGAGTCGGGTCGACAATCGGTCTCCGAGGCCGAGGTCCGTGCCTGGGCGGCCGCGGTGGGTGCCGACCGGGAGATGCTGCTCGCGCTGCGCGCCCGCGCCGACCAGGAGCATGCCGCGTTCCGTGACGCTCATCCGGCCGGCGGCGATGCGGAGCAACACCAGGATGCGTACGCAGCGACCGAGGTGGCTGCCAAGGTCCTGACCAGCTACCAGCCGCACAGCGTCCCCGAGCTGTTGCAGACCCCCGGCTACGCGCGTGCCCTGTTGGCGTTGGCGGGTGGTTCGCGTGACCGAGACGGCGTTGCCGAAGAGGTCTCCCACGTGATCGCGGCGCGGTTGCGTCGCTCGGCGATCCTCTACGAGCCCGGCCGGACGATCACCATCCTGGTCGGCGAGGCCGCCCTCCACCACCTGGTGGGCTCGCCCGAGATCATGCATGCCCAGATCGATCACATCGCCAATCTGGCGACCACCACCCAGGCGAGGATCGGGATCGTTCCCTTCGAGAGCTTCCCTGTCCTGGTCCAGCACGGCTGGGACCAGCGCGACCGGATCGTCACCCTCGAGACGAGCGCCGGCGACCTCGAGATCGCGGACCCGGTCGAGGTCGCCCGCTACGAGCGCTGGACGCAGCTCCTGCTCGAGCATGCGCTGACGGGCGAGGCGGCGGCCGAGCGATGCGCCCGGATCATCAGCGAGCGCGGAAGGTCGTCGACGCGGCCGGGCGACCTCGAATAGGACGCGGCTGCTGCTCCGGTAGACTCCCGGCGGGCCGTTAGCTCAGTTGGTAGAGCAGTGGACTTTTAATCCATGGGTCGTCGGTTCGAGACCGACACGGCCTACCAGAACAAGACCCCCGCCCGACTTCGGGCGGGGGTCTTCTGCTCTCCGGAAGCGCTCCGAAACCCGGGGGCGTACGTCCCGCTGGGCGGCCGTTTCACGGCTCTGTTGGGCAACCTTCACCGGTTCGCGCGTAAAACGATCGGTCAAGGGGGGTTCGCTCAGGCGCGTGAGTTGCTAGTGTCACTCCCGCAACAGGTGCAAGTTCCAGAAGGTCTGACGCCTGCGGAGTTTGTGATCCAACGGCGTTTCTGCTCTGTGCCCGCCCGGACCCCGGTCCGGGAACACAGGTCGGAGCGACGTGTCACCCGCCCCTGATGCGGGGTTACCGAACCTGGTGACCTCTCGCCCCGACTAAGGAGTAACGAGCAGATGGCTCAGGGCACCGTTAAGTGGTTCAACGCCGAGAAGGGTTTCGGCTTCATTGCGCAGGAGGACGGCGGCGACGACGTCTTCGTTCACTACTCTGCGATCCAGACCAACGGCTACAAGTCGCTGGACGAGAACCAGAAGGTCGAGTTCGACGTCACCCAGGGTCCGAAGGGCCCGCAGGCGGAGAACGTTCGTCCTCTCTGAAACAAGCTCAATGAGTAGCTAAGGCGATCTCGGGTTCGGCACCTGCCGACAATGATCATCTGCAACGAGGCCCCAGCCGTTCGGCTGGGGCCTCGTGGTCTGATTGGAGCCCTCTCAGGCTTCTGTGTCACGCTTGATGTGACAACTTTTGATGGTTCTTGGTGGATCAGCGCGCAGATACCCCGAGACTGGGCGATGATGTGAAGACGAGTCTTTTCGAGCGTGACCTGAGGAGGTGGCGGGCGTGGCTGATCAGTTCGATGTGACGCTGGAAGATCCCGAGCTGCTCCTCGAGGTCGAGCTCACGACCAACCTCATCGTCGCCGCCAGCGAGTCCGAGGATCACCTCTCCCAGGACGAGATCGACCGCATCCTCGGGATCATCCCCTAAAGACGTCAGCAGGTCGCGAAGAGCAGCGGCCCGTTCGCGAGGTCGGAGAGCACGGGCGCGCCGTCCTTCGGCCGCAGCTGCATGGTGACGACCTCGTCCTCGGCTGCGACCTTCCCGAGCTCGAACCGCTCGTCGAAGGTGCCGCCCTGGCCCGGCGCCGGACCGACGGCGAGCTTGGCCCGGGTGTCGGCGTTCGTACGCGCCTGGTCGTCGTTCTCGAACGACATGGCGACGCGTACGTCCCCGTTCGGCTCTGCCGCCATGGCGAAGCCCGCGATCGGGTTGATGTCGCCGGCGGCGTCGACGAGACCGTCGGCCTGGTCCTGGTCGGCGGCCGAGGCACCGCCCAGCCCGATCTCGGTGCAGGTGAAGTCACCGTCGTAGATGAACGCCGAGAGAGGGTCGCCGAGCCGGTCGGCGGCGTCGGTCATCGGCTCGTGCAGGTCCCCGTCGCCGAGGCTCTCGACCTGGTCGCTCAGGTAGCGCCGGCCGTCCGAGGCCAGGATGAGGTCGTGCTCGGGCAGAAAGGCGATGTAGGTGAGCTTCGGGCTGATCGTCGAGTCGATCCCGGAGTCGGTGAAGTCGGAGAAGGGGACCAGGGTGCCGTCCCAGACGCCGCCGTCGGCGGGGTCGTCCTCGGGGGCGGTGAACCCCATCGAGGTGAGCTGCTCGACGAGGTGATCGGCGTCCATGTCCGCGAGGTGTCCGACCATGAGCGCTCCCTCGGTCGACTGGGTGTAGAGCTCCCAGTCGAGGGTCGCCGGTGACCAGCCGAAGTGCTGCTGCAGCAGGCCGGAGGCGTCGGGAAGCACCGAGGTCGAGGTGAGGTCCTTCGTATAGGCGGCGTCGATCATCTCGTGGACCTCCTCCGGGGTGGAGTCGGCATCGAGGTCGGCGCCGACGCTCTCGCGGATGCCCGTCCAGTCGGTGAAGGAGACCCGCGTCGCCTCGGCGGGGGCCAGCCGCAGCGCCTCGTCGAGGTCGCCGCCACGGGTCGCCCACGCGCGAGCGAGGAAGATGACGAGCGCAACGACGACGACGCCCACCGCGATGGTCAACAAGGGGTGGGCGCGTACGACTCGGGATGACCGGTCGGCCCACATCCTGGGGCGACCGAGAAGCTGGGGGGTGCTGAGCATTGCGACGAACCTTAGACGAATCAGCCACCTTCTCGACATACCCTGTGCGCATGCCCGAGATACCGGCCGCCGGCGTAGTGGTTCTTCGCGAGCACGACAACCTCTCGGAGGTGGCGCTGGTCCACAGACCCAAGTACGACGACTGGTCCTTTCCCAAGGGGAAGGTCGACCCCGGCGAGACGGTCCCGGTGGCCGCGATCCGCGAGGTGCGCGAGGAGACGGGTCTGCGGGTCGCGCTCGGCCGCCCGCTCCAGCCACAGCGCTATCCCGTCGAGGCGGGGCAGAAGGTGGTCCACTACTGGGTCGGCCGCACCGCCGCCGGCGCCGACGACGATGTCGACGGCTACCTGGTCAACGACGAGATCGACGACGTCGAGTGGCTCTCGGTCGAGAAGGCGCGTACGCGGCTGACCTACCCGCACGATCGGGCGACGCTGCAGCAGGCCGAGGACGTACGCGATCCCACCACGCCCCTCGTGATCCTCCGTCACGCCTCGTCCGTCGGCCGTTCGGCCTGGTCGCGTACTGACCACGAGCGGCCGCTCGACGACACCGGACGGGCCCAGGCGGTCACGCTCGCCGGTCTGCTGATGGCCTACGACATCCGCCGGGTGATCACCTCGCCGAGCGTCCGCTGCGCGCAGTCCGTCGCGCCGTACGCAGGGCTCGCGGGCATCGTGTCCGAACAGATGAGACTGCTGAGCGAGGAGGGCGCGGACGAAGGTAGCGTGTCGGCCCTGGCCGCGGAGACCCTGCGTGACCTGGCAGTTCCGACAGTGATCTGCACGCACCGACCGGTGCTGCCGTGGGTCTTCGAGGGGCTGGGCATGCGCGACCCGAAGCTGGCGAAGGGCGAGCTGATGGTGCTGCACGTGCGCGCAGGAGAAGTGCGTGCTGTCGAGGCATCTCAGGTCTAACAGAGGCTCGAGGCCTGCCTGTTCATCTCCTGTGCCCGTAACTGACACAGATTTGCCACCGACTCTGTGTTCCTCGTTCAGGCTGTGTTCACCTTCACCGAGTTTCCCGTCCACCTCGGCTCCCTACGGTCATCGCGACAACTCCGAATCGACTGCATCATCATCAGGAGACTTGCGTGAACACCACCTCGCTGCGCCGGGCACTCGTCCCGGGCATCACGGCTGCGGCCCTTGCTCTTGCGATCAGCGCCTGCGGCGCTGCCAACGAGCAGAACAGCGGCAGCGACGGGGAAGGCACCCTCTCGGGCACCATCAAGGGTGGCGGAGCCTCCTCGCAGGAGAAGGGCCAGGCGGCATGGGTCGCCGGCATCCAGGACGCCAACCCCGACCTCAGCGTCGTCTACGAGCCCGTGGGCTCCGGCTCGGGTCGTGAGGGCTTCATCACCGGCGGCTACCTCTTCGCCGGCACCGACTCCGCTCTCAATGACGACGAGGGCGAGCTGAGCAAGGCCAAGGAGCAGTGCGGCGCCGACCCGATCCAGGTCCCGGGCTACGTCTCGCCGATCGCCGTCGTCTTCAACGTCGAGGGCGTCGACGAGCTCGACCTCGACCCCAAGACCCTTGCCGGCATCTTCTCCGGCAAGATCACCAAGTGGAACGACCCGGCGATCGCCGCGACCAACCCGGACGCCAAGCTTCCGGACAGCGCGATCACCCCGGTCCACCGCTCCGACGACTCCGGCACCCAGGAGAACTTCACCGAGTACCTCGCGGCCGCCGGCGGCTGGGCCGAGGAGCCCTCGGGTGAGTGGCCCGCCTCCATCAAGGGCGGCGAGGGTGGCGACGGCACCTCCGGCATCGTGACCGCCATGCAGGGCGCCGGCTACATCGGCTTCATGGACGAGTCCGCGGCCCGCGAGAACGACCTCGCCACCGTCAAGGTCAAGGTCGGCGAGGAGTTCGTCGCGCCGAGCGCCGAGGCCGCCTCGAAGATCCTGGCCGCCTCGAAGCCGGTCGGCACCAGCGACAGCGACCTGGCCGTCGAGGTCGCCCGAACCACCACCGAGGCCGGCGTCTACCCGGTCGTGCTGGTCTCTTACCTGCTGGCCTGCCCGACCTACGAGAACGCCGAGGACGCGGCCAACGTGAAGGGCTACCTGGAGTACATCCTCTCCGAGGAGGGCCAGGAGGTCGCCGCCGAGGAGGCCGGCTCCGCACCGCTCGACCGTGAGATCGCCGACAAGGCGCTCGACCTGGTCGGCGGCATCAAGTAAGTGCCGGTACGTCTGATCTGATCGCCGTTCGGGCGGTGGCTGCGGCCGCCGCCCGTACGGCTGTCTTGAGAACCGAAACAAGAAAGTCGAGGAATGCCTTGTGACTGTCGCCGCTGACCCCGGCGCCGACCCCGGCGTTGAACCGAAGTCGGAGCTGTCCGGCCGTGGCTCGATGGGTGATGTCGTCTTCCGAGGCCTCGCCGTCATCGCAGCCACTCTCATCATGGTGGCGCTGGCAGCCGTCTTCATCTTCCTGGGCATCGAGGGCATCCCGGGCTTCAGCGTGGACGAGCAGCACTACGCCGGCCAGGGCTCGTTCCTGGGCCTGGTGGTGCCGCTGCTGTTCGCGACCATGTACGCGGCCGTGCTGGCCCTGATCGTCGCGGTCCCCTTCAGCGTGGCGATCGCGCTCTTCATCAGCCACTACGCCCCGCGCCGGATCGCCACCCCCGTTGCGTACGTCATCGACCTGCTCGCCGCGGTCCCGTCGGTCGTCTTCGGTCTGTGGGGTGCGGTGGTGCTCGGTCCGTACCTGGTGCCGACCCATGCGTGGCTCTCCGAGAACATGGCCTGGCTGCCGTTCTTCGACGGCCAGCCCTCCGGCAACGGCCGTACGCTGTTCACCGCAGCGATCGTGCTGGCCGTGATGATCCTGCCGATCATCACCTCGATCTGCCGCGAGGTCTTCGCGCAGACGCCGCGACTGCACGAGGAGGCGGCGCTGGCGCTCGGCGCGACGCGCTGGGAGATGGTCCGCTACGCGGTCTTCCCCTACGCCCGCTCCGGCATGGTCTCCGCGGTCATGCTCGGCCTCGGCCGGGCTCTCGGAGAGACCATGGCGATCGCGATGATCGTCTCTCCGAAGGTCCTCATCTCGCTGTTCATCATCGGCACCAACAACCCGCAGACCATCGCGGCGCACATCGCCCAGGGCTACAAGGAGAGCACGCCCGACCGGCTCTCCGTGCTGATCGCGACGGGCCTCGTGCTGTTCGCCTTCACCTTCCTGGTCAACGCACTCGCCCGCTGGATCGTCGCCCGAGGGAGGGCCAAGTGAGCAGCAACATCGACCCCTCCGTGAACGACGTGGCCCAGGACGACGTCAAGCTGTCCCACGCCACGCTCCCCCGAGGTGCCCAGTGGCTGGTCGGCGTCGCCGCGGTCGCCCTGGGCGCCCTGGCCCTGGTGCTCGGTGTGGGCATCGTCGGGGCTGTCGTCATCGCCGTGCTCGGGTTCCTGATCGGCTACCCGCTGTGGGCGCTCCTGGTGGAGAACCGGCGCTCGGCCACCGACAAGCTCGTCACCGGTCTCGTGTGGACCGCCTTCGCGGTCGCGGTCATCCCGCTGATCTGGCTGGTCTACACGGTCGTCTCCAGGGGCGCCGCGACCCTCAGTCCGGAGTTCCTCACCTACTCGATGCGTTCGGTCACCGGCGACGAGCAGGGCGGTCTCTACCACGCACTGATCGGCACCTTGATCGTCACCGGCATCGCCGCGGTGATCTCGATCCCGATCGGCATCATGACCGCGATCTACCTGATCGAGTACGGCAAGGGCAACCGCCTCGCCAAGACGATCACCTTCCTGGTCGACGTGATGACCGGCATCCCGTCGATCGTCGCCGGCCTGTTCGCGTTCGCGCTCTTCACTCTCCTCATCGGGCCGGGCACGCGCTTCGGCTTCGGCGGCGGTATCGCGCTCTCGCTGTTGATGATCCCGACCGTCGTCCGATCGACCGAGGAGATGCTGAAGCTGGTCCCCGACGACCTGCGCGAGGCTGCGTACGCCCTCGGGGTGCCGAAGTGGCGCACCATCACCAAGATGGTGCTCCCGACCGCCATCGGCGGCATCGTCACCGGTGTCGTGCTCTCGATCTCGCGAGTGATCGGTGAGACCGCGCCGCTGCTGGTCGCCTCCGGGTTCAACCCGAACCTGAACACCAGCGCATTCGACGACAGCCCGATGATGACGGTGCCGGTCTTCATCTACACCCAGCTGTCCGAGGCCACGCAGAAGGGCGTCGAGTACGCCTGGGGTGGAGCACTGGTGCTCTTCATCCTCGTCATGGTCCTCAACCTCATCGCCCGTATCGTCGGCACGATCTTCGCCCCCAAGACCGGGCGCTAGGAGAAACACATGTCCATTCAAGTCAAGGACGCCAGCATCTTCTACGGCGACTTCAAGGCCGTCGAGGACGTCTCCATGTCCATCAAGCCGAAGTCGGTGACCGCCTTCATCGGGCCCTCCGGCTGCGGCAAGTCGACCTTCCTGCGCACCCTCAACCGGATGCACGAGGTCATCCCCGGTGCCTACGTCGAGGGGAAGATCCAGATCGCCGGCCAGGACATCTACGGGCCGAACGTCGACCCCGTGGCTGTACGTCGCAAGGTCGGCATGGTCTTCCAGCGGCCCAACCCGTTCCCGACGATGTCGATCTACGACAACGTGCTCGCCGGCAACAAGCTCAACTCCAAGCGGATCAAGAAGTCCGAGGCGGACTCGATCGTGGAGAGCGCGCTGCGCGGCGCCAACCTGTGGAACGAGGTCAAGGACCGTCTCGGCAAGCCCGGCATGGGTCTCTCGGGTGGTCAGCAGCAGCGGCTCTGCATCGCCCGTGCGATCGCGGTCCAGCCGGAGGTGCTGCTGATGGACGAGCCGTGCTCGGCCCTCGACCCGATCTCGACCGCCGCGATCGAGGACCTCATCCACGAGCTGAAGTCCGACTACACGATCGTGATCGTCACCCACAACATGCAGCAGGCGGCCCGTGTCTCCGACGACACCGGCTTCTTCAACCTGAAGGCCGCCGGCCAGCCGGGTCACCTGGTGGAGTTCAACCCCACCAAGCAGATGTTCACCAAGCCGGACAACCCTGACACCGAGGCGTACATCTCGGGGCGTTTCGGCTAAACGCTCCTGAAAATGCAGCCGACTCGGCGCATCCTGACCCGTGCCTCGCGAGCGAAGCGAGCGAGAGGGTCAGGATGCGCCGACTCGGCGTTCTGTGCTTCTACGGCAGCTGGAAGACGAAGTGGCAGAGCAGGTAGGTCAGGGCTGCGACACCACCGGCCGCGGGGAAGGTGAAGATCCAGGCGGCGACGATCGACTTCGCGATACCCCAGCGGACCGCGGAGAACCGCTTGGTCGCGCCCACACCCATGATCGCCGAGGTGATCGTGTGGGTGGTCGAGATCGGGGCCTCCCAGACGTACGCCGTGGTGTAGAGCACCGAGGCGGCGACCGACTCGGCGGCGAAGCCGCGGGAGGGGTCCAGGTGGATGATGCGACGGCCGAGGGTGCGCATGATGCGCCAGCCGCCGGACATGGTGCCGAGGGAGATCGCGGTCGCTGCCGCGGCGATGACCCAGAACGGCAGGTCGTCGCCCTCGGAGAGGAAGCCACCGGTGACCAGGGCCAGGAAGATGACGCCCATCGTCTTCTGGGCGTCCTGCAGGCCGTGACCGAGGGCCATCGCGGCGGCCGAGATCGTCTGGGCGATCCGGAAGCCCTTCTGTGCCTTGTGCTGGTTGGCGCGGCGGAAGATCCACATGATCGCGAGCATCACGCCGAACCCGAGGCCGAACGCGACCACGGGTGAGATGAACATCGGGATGACGACCTTCTCCAGCACCGTCATCCAGTTGACGAACGCGCCGGCGGCGATCGCCGAACCGGCCAGGCCACCGATGAGCGCGTGCGAGGAGGACGAGGGGAGACCGAAGTACCAGGTGATCATGTTCCACGCGATCGCGCCGAGCAGGCCGGCCATCACAACGGTCAGACCATGTGCCCCTGATGGTGGCGTGATGGTGTCGGAGACGGTGTGGGCGACCTTCTGGCCCAGGAAGGCGCCGACGAAGTTCATCACCGCCGCGAGCAGGAGGGCGATACGCGGCGTGAGCGCGCGCGTGGAGACGGAGGTCGCGATGGCGTTGGCTGCGTCGTGGAAGCCGTTGGTGTAGTCGAAGACCAGGGCGACGACGACCACCGCGATGACGATGGCAAGTTCCACGGTGTCAGGATTCCTTGACGGCGATCTGCTCGACGGTGTTCGCGACCTTCTCGAAGCCGTCGATCGCGTCCTCGAGGGACTCGACGATGTCCTTCAGCTTGAGGACCTCCATCGCGTCGTACTCACCGGAGAAGAGCTTGGCGAGGATGCGCCGGTGGTTCTTGTCGCCCTGGTTCTCGAGACGGTTGATCTCGATCCAGTACTCGGAGAGCTCCTTCATGGAGCGCAGCTTGGGCATCGCCGCCGCGGTCAGCTCGGCGCAGCGCTGGAGCACGGTGACCTGGTCGGACAGCTCCGGGGGCAAGATGTTGACGCCGTAGACGAAGATCTGGTCGACGACCTCGTCCATCGAGTCCATCACGTCGTCGAGACCGGAGCCGAGGGCGTAGATGTCCTCGCGGTCGAACGGCGTGACGAAGGTCGAGTTGACCTTCTTGACGATCTCGTGGGTGCTCTCGTCGGCGGCGTGCTCCGCGTCGCGCATACGTCTTGCGACGTCCTCGCGATCGGCTGTGTCGCTGAGCATCTCGGCGAGCAGCGAGACACCGCCGACGAGGTGGTTGGCGGACTCGGTGAACAGGTCGTAGAACGACGTGTCGACCGGGCGGATTCGGAAACGCACGGGGGGCTCCTGGCTGGATGAGGCAGACCTGCGGGCTCATGTTAGGCGAGTCCGCTTGACACGACGAAAGCCAGGGCGTGTTCAGCCTGTCGCGGCGCGCCTTCGCTGGCGCTGGCGTGTGATCAACATCGCCTGGAGGTGGTCCGGAGCGTGGTTTCGGGCCCACGTCCCGTCGGGTCCGAGGATCCAGGCGTCGGTGGTCGGTTCGAATGCCAGGTCGAACAGTGCGCCGACCTCGGCCACGAGCTCCGGGGTGGGGAGGCGTACGAGGGCCTCGACCCGGCGGTCGAGGTTGCGGTGCATCATGTCGGCCGAGCCGATCCAGGCGGTCGGTCCCTCGCCGTCCTCGGTGGCACCGTTCTCGAACCAGAAGATCCGGGAGTGCTCCAGGAAGCGGCCCAGGATCGAGCGCACCTCGATGGTCTCGCTGAGCCCCTCCACGCCGGGACGGAGCGCGCAGATGCCCCGGACCAGGAGCTGCACGGGCACGCCCGCCTGGGAGGCCAGGTAGAGCGCGTCGATGATCGCCTCGTCGACCACCGAGTTGGCCTTGAGCCGGATCCTCGCCGGCCGCCCCGCCAGGTGGTGGGCGATCTCGGCGTGGATCTGCTCGATCAGGCCGTTGCGTACGTTGCCGGGGGCCACCAGAAGCTGCTCGTACGTCGCCTCCCGGCTCCAGCCGGAGAGGTTGTTGAACAGGTGGGCGACGTCCTCGCCGATCCCCTCGTTGGTGGTGATCAGCCCCATGTCTTCGTAGAGCCTGGAGGTCTTCGGGTTGTAGTTGCCGGTGCCGATGTGGGTGTAGCGACGGATCGTGCCGTCGGGCTCCTCGCGGACCACCATCGCCAGCTTGCAGTGGGTCTTCAGGCCGACCAGGCCGTAGACCACGTGGCAGCCGGCCTGCTCGAGCTTGCGCGCCCAGCGGATGTTGGCCACCTCGTCGAAGCGCGCCTTGATCTCGACCAGCACCAGCACCTGCTTGCCCGCCTCGGCGGCGTCGATCAGGGCGTCGATGATGGGGGAGTCACCGGAGGTGCGGTAGAGGGTCTGCTTGATCGCCAGCACCCGCGGGTCGGCCGCGGCCTGCTCGATGAAGCGCTGCACGCTGGTCGCGAACGAGTCGTAGGGATGCTGGAGGAGTACGTCACCACGGCGAGCCGCCTTGAAGACGTCGACCGGCGCGGCGCTCTCGACCGGCGCGAGCGCCGGGTGGGTGCTCGGCACGAAGGCCGGATACTTCAGCTGCTCGCGGTCGATGTCGGCGATGCCGTGCA
Source organism: Nocardioides sp. NPDC101246 (assembly GCF_044767415.1). Taxonomy (NCBI): domain Bacteria; kingdom Bacillati; phylum Actinomycetota; class Actinomycetes; order Propionibacteriales; family Nocardioidaceae; genus Nocardioides; species Nocardioides sp. NPDC101246. The sequence continues at coordinate 123,517 of NZ_JBIWNX010000013.1, read as the reverse complement.
GCCCGCGCAGGTCGAGCGGACCGGGCAGCCGGAAGACCTCCTTGTCGGAGATGCCGAGCTCGGAGACCAGCAGGTCGAGCGTCGAGTCGGTCATCGACTCCTGCACCTCGAGGCGTACGGGAGGGCCGAAGCGCCGCCTGAGCAGCTCCTTCTCGAGCGCGGTGAGGAGGTTCTCGGTGTCGTCCTCCTCGACCTCGAGATCCTCGTTGCGAGTGACCCGGAAGGTGTGCACCTCGAGGATCTCCATGCCCGGGAACAGCTTGGACAGGCGCTCGCTCATGACCTCTTCGAGCGGCACGAAGCGGTCGTTGCCCAGCGGCACGAAGCGGCTGAAGATCGGCGGGACCTTCACTCGGGCGAAGTGCTTCTTCTTGGTCTTCGGGTCCCGCAGCCGGACGGCGAGGTTGAGCGAGAGACCGGAGATGTAGGGGAACGGGTGGGCCGGGTCGACCGCCAGCGGCGTCAGCACCGGGTAGACCCGCTCCTTGAACAGCTTCTTGCAGGCCTTGACCTCCTCCGGCGTGAGGTCCTCCCAGTGCAGCAGCTGGATCCCCTCCTCGAGCAGCGCCGGCTTGATCTTGCCGCGGAACACCTCGGCATGCCGCTCGGAGAGCTCCCGGGTCTTCTTCCAGATCAGCTCGAGGACCTCCCGCGGCATCAGGCCGGAAGCGGCCTTGACCGCCACCCCCGCCGCGATCCGCCGCTTCAGACCCGCCACCCGGACCATGAAGAACTCGTCCAGGTTGGAGGTGAAGATCGCCAGGAAACGTACGCGCTCCAGCAACGGCAGAGTCTCGTCCTCCGCCAGCTCGAGCACCCGCTCGTTGAACCGCAGCCAGGACAGCTCCCGGTCGAGGAAGCGGTCCTCGTACTTCTCGACCTCGGCCAGCGCCTCATGATCGGGGATGTATTCGGGCTCGACGTCGAACGGCTGGTCGGGAACCGCGGTCAGGCTCACGGTGTCCTCGGCCGACCGGGTGGGGGCCTGCGGGTCGAGACTCATGAGGCTAGTGTTCCTCACTTGCGTGTCCTTGTGGGAGACACGATCCGAACTCTGGCCGTTGACGCGGACGTCTGGCGAACTACCTGTTACACGATGTCCCTACTAACGGGTAGTTTAGGTGCATGTCGATTCTTGCGCGTGCGTCCTCCGTGATCGATCCGCTGCTGGCGCCTGTGGTGACCCCGATCAAGGGTCTGGCGTTCACGGGGGCGTTGAACCTGCCGGCCGCGGTGCAGCGGCGGCTGGTCGGCGAGCCGGTGACGTACGACGGGCAGACGCTCGCGGTGGACACGCAGATCATGCTGTCGCTGATGAAGGTGTCGGGGGAGCCGGACCCGTCGACGCTGCCGATCCCGAAGGGGCGAGTGGCGCTGCTGCGGCAGTCGCAGCTCGGCGGCGGGCGCCAGGAGATCGGGTCGGTGCGCGAGCTCTGGGCCGCGGGCCTGAAGGCGCGGCTCTACGTCCCGGAGGGTGCCTCGGGCAACGCGCCGCTGCTGGTCTTCCTGCACGGTGGCGGCTTCATCTTCGGTGACCTCGACAGCCACGACGCTCCCTGCCGGCTGCTGGCCAGTGAGTCGGGGGTCAAGGTGCTCTCGATCGACTACCGGCTGGCGCCGGAGTCACCGTTCCCGGCGGCGTACGACGACTCGGTCGCGGCGTTCCGGTGGGCGGTCGAGCACGCGGCGGAGCTCGGTGTGGACCCGGCCCGGATCGGTGTGGGCGGCGACTCTGCCGGCGGCAACCTGGCGGCCGGGGTCGCGCTCGCGGTCGGCGAGGACTGCGCCTTCCAGCTGCTCATCTACCCGGTGACGCAGTCGGAGGCCGCGACGAAGAGCCGCGAGGACCTCAGCGAGGGCTTCTACCTGACCTCGGACTTCATCGCGGCCGCCACCGACAACTACCTGCCCGAGGGCGTCGACCGCCGCGACCCCCGCCACGCCCCGCTGTACGCGGAGATCCCGTCGACCGGGGTCGCTCCGGCCTACGTCGCGACCGCGGGTTTCGATCCGTTGCGCGATGAGGGCGAGGCGTACGCCGTCAAGCTCGAGGAGGCCGGGGTGAAGGTCGCGCACAAGCGCTTCGCCGACCAGATCCATGGGTTCTTGAACGTGGTCGGCGCCGGACGTACCTCACGCGCCGCCGTGCTGGAGCTCGCCCGAGTCCTGAAGGACAACCTGTAACGAAACTGAGCGACGCTCAGCCGGCCATGTCGGGGCGCCAGCGGAGAACCTCCCGCTGGAAGGCCTCGGGGTCGACCATCGACTTGTCGACCTGGACCGCACCTGCCTCGTCCGTGTTGAACTCGACGACCCACTCGTCGGTGGCCGGCTCGCCCTTGATGGTGATGTCGGTGTCGGTGTCGTAGAGGTCGTAGGTGTGGGTCTGCTCGTCCTTGCGTACGTCGAGCACACCCTCCTCGGTGACCGTGACGGTGCTCTCGGTCATCAGGGAACCGTCCTCTGGCCTGAAGGTGCGGACGGTGAGCCGCTTGGCGCCGAGTGGCTCACCCTCCGTGTCGTCGGCAGAGATGGCGCCCTCGGGAGCCGCGCTGCCGGCACCCGGGATCTTGGCGCCGGGGAACTTGCCGGACTCGGCGAGCTTCACCGCCGCCAGCCAGCCGCTCGAGCGGTGGGGGAGGGAGTCGCTCGGGGTGTCGGGCAGGTCCGCCAGGTCCGCGCGCGAGTCTCCGGACTGCTTCGTGTTGCCCTGCTTCTTGCCGGTCGGCCGCTCGGGCAGCGTCACGGGCGCGGTCGGAGGACCGGCCGTCGGTGCCGCCGGTGAGTCGACCGGTGCCGGAGCGGTGGTCTCGACAGGCTCGACCAACGGAGTGCGCGCGACCGGCTCGAGGGGCTCGACCACGAGCGGCTCGTCAGGAGCGTCCGGGATGGGGAACTGCGCCTCGGGCGGCGACGGGGTCGCGGCGAGGGTGAGCTCGAGGGCCTGCATCGCACGCTTGTTGGTGCTGCCGCCCTTGACCGCGAGCATGACGGCCTCACGCAGGTCGGCGAGCTGCTTGGCAAGCTGGGCGCTGCGGCGCTCGGCGATCTGCCGGTCCACGATGGCCTGCTCGACCAGCTGGGTGTTGTGCAGGATCGAGGCCTCGACGGCCTGACGGTCGATCGCCTTCTGTCCGGCGACCTCCTCGGCCTCGGTTCGAAGACGTACGGCGTCGGCGGCCTGCTCTTGGACGTCGGCGAGACGGTTCATCATCTCCGTCATCCGGCGCTCGGCTTCTTCGCGCTCGCGGGCCTGTCCGGTGATGAGCTCGGTCATCGACTCGTGAGCGGTGCGCAGCGCGGACTCCGCCGCTCGACGACCCTCGTTGGCCTCGGTCGCGGCGCGCTCGGCGGCGCGGCGGCCCTCCAGGGCCTGCACCGCGAGATCGGCGTGCTCGGAGGCGCGCTGGTCGGCCCCCATCCGGGCGAGGTTGGCGGACTCGGCCGCCTGCTCGGCCTGTGAGGCGAGCTCGGTGAGCTGCCGGTAGCGCTCCTCGTTCTCGTTGGCCTCGTGCGCGGCGGCAGCGGCGAACTCGGCGTACTGCTTCGCGCTCTTCTCCGCCTCGAGACGGGCGTCGTTGGCAGCGTCGGCGGCCTTGAAGGCGCGCAGCGCGGCCTCCTCCGCCTCGGTGCGCGCGGCAAGCGCCTCGGCTGCCACGGCGTACTGGTCGGCCGCGGTGGCCTCGGCCGCGGCCCGGGTCATCGCGTGGTCCTCGGCGTTGGCGTCGGCGGCCTTGCGCTCCTCGAAGGCCTCCTTCGCCGCTTCCTCGGCCTCGGCGCGGGCGGTCGCGGCCTCCTCGGCGGCGGCGTAGGCGGCCTCGGCCGCAGCCTCGGCGTCCTTGCGGGCCTGCTCGGCGATCTCGGCCTGCGTCGCCATCGCGACCGCGGACTCCTCGGCCGTGATGCGCGCGGCGGCGGCCTTCTCGGCCTCGGTCGCCCGGTCGTTGGCGGCCTGTTCGGCGGCCTGGCGTGCGGTGAACGCGGCCAGCGCCTCGTCGGCCCGGCCGGCTGCGGCCGCGTCGGCCTCCTCGCGCATCCGCGCGAGCTCCTCGGATCGGGTGTCGGCGGCGGCGCGGGCGGTGTAGGCGGCCTCGGCGGCAGCCTCCGCCTCGCTGCGTGCCTCGTAGGCGGCGCGGGCCTCGTCCGCGGCCTTGCGGGCGGCCTTCTCGGCGGCCGCCAGGGCGTCGCGAAGCTCGTCCATCTCCTCGAGACGGTCTTCGGCGGCGGCCTCCGCGACGCTGCGCGCGGCGTAGGCGGCCTGGGCCAGCTCGGCGTGCTCGGCTGCCTTGGTGTGGGCCTCGGCGGCGGAGGCGGCCGCGGTGGCGGCCTCCTCGGCCTTGGCGTGGGCGGCCTCTTCGGCCTCGGTGCGGGCGGTGGCCTGCTCCTCGGCGACGCGAGCCGCCTCGAGCAGGCGGCGCTCGGCCGCCTCCAGCTCCTTACCCCTCGCGAGCGCGGCCTCCTCGGCCTCGGCGCGCTCCTTGGCACGGGTGTCGGCGAGCTTCTCGGCCTCGACCCGGGCGCGGGCGTACTCCTCGGCTGCCTTCTCCGCCACCTCGCGCGCCTGGTGGGCGTCGGCGGCCAGTTCGGCGTGGAGCTTGGCGGTCTCGTCGGCCTTCGCGCGGGCGGTCGCGTGCTGGGCGGCGGACTCCTCGGCCACCAGCCGCTCGGCCGCCTGCTCGGCGGCCGCCTGCTCGGCTGAGATGCGAAGCGACTCGGCTGCGGCAGCGGCGCGGGCCAACTCCGCAGCGCGCGCCGTCAGGTCCTCGTCGTCACCCGGCTGGGCGGCCGAATCACGGCTCCACCACTTGCCACTGGGGGTCTGCGTGCTCACGAGGGTGAATGCTAACGGCGAAGTAGGTGGTGTGTGGAGTCTCCGAGAGGATTAACACGTCCGCTACCTGGAACTACACTTATGTAATTCTGGGTGGTGCCGACCTCAGTAGACGATCGCCTGTACGCCCTCGCGCAAGATCTCCTCGGCGAACACGAACGCGCCCTTGATGACCACGCCGTCGATCAGGTCGTCCTCGGTGAGATCGCGACGAGAGGCGCACTGGCTGCACACGGTCACCTGGCCGGCCTCGAGGACCAGCCCGATCAGCTCCTGCAGCGGCGCCGCGTTCTCGAGCGTGAACTCCTCCGCCTTCCCGGGCACCGCGAACCAGGTCGCCTCACCGGTGAGCCACAGCGACACCTTCGCGCCCGCGGTCGCGGCCGCGGAAGCGACCGTGAAGGCCTGGTTCGTACGCTCAGGCGTCTCGGCGCCGACGGTCACCTTCACCACGAGTTCTTGCATGCCGAGCACACTAGCGCTTGCGTTTCGGGTCGTAGCCGACGTACGGCCTAAACTCGGGGTGTGGCTTTCGAACTTCCGGAGAACCTTCACCCCGATGCCGGCCCCTGTGCGTGGATGCTCGGCACCTGGCAGGGCAACGGGCACGGTGACTATCCGACGATCGACAAGTTCGAGTTCGGGCAGGAGCTGATCTTCACCCACGACGGGCGTCCGTTCTTCCACTACTTCGCGCGCTCGTGGATCATCGACCCGGAGACGGGGGAGAAGGTGCGCGACGCGGCGCTGGAGACCGGTTTCGTACGCTTCCGCCCCGAGGGCGAGGTCGAGTGGGTGATGACGCACAACACCGGCATCGTCGAGGTCTGGTACGGCAAGGCCGAGGGCGGCAAGCTCGACCTCACCACCGACGCGGTCGCCCGCACGGAGACCGCGAAGGAATACACCGCCGGCAAGCGCCTCTACGGCAACGTCGAGGGCGACCTTCTCTACGCCTTCGACATGGCCGCGATGGGTCAGGCGCTGCAGCCGCACCTGTGGGCGCGGCTCAAGCGAGCCAAGAAATAGGTCCAGGAAGCAGTCGTCATGACCGAGGCCGCTGAGGACTGGCGCGAGGCCCTTCGGGCGAAGGGCTATCGACTCACGCCCCAGCGCGAGCTGGTCCTCGGTGCCGTCGAGCGCCTGCGGCACGCCACCCCCGAGGAGGTGCTCGCGGTCGTACGCGAGTCGTCCTCGGCGATCAACCTCTCCACCGTCTACCGCAACCTCGAGGTGCTCGAGGAGCTGGGGCTGGTGCGGCACGCCCACCTCGGCGAGCGGGCGTCGACCTACCACTCGGTCTCCGGGCGGCCACATTTTCATGCCGTGTGCAGGAAGTGTCAGAAGGTCACCAGTGTTGACCCTTCAGTGGCCGACGGTATCTGCGAGCGGCTGCGTGAGGAGTACGCCTTCGAGGCAGATGTCGCTCATCTGACCGTCTTCGGGGCGTGTGTCGACTGTTCTTCCGAGGAGCCCACATGAACGAGCACAGTTTGAATGAGCACAGCATGACTGCAAGCCCGCTTCTGTCTCTGCCCGGTGCCGTCGCCGGCGACGGTGCCGACGCACCCGTCGCGGCGCACTACGGATCGTTCAACCTGGAGCAGCGGACGCTGGCCTCCGGCGAGGGGTTCGTCGACCTCTCCCACCGCGACGTCCTACGGATCGCCGGGCCCGACCGGCTCACCTGGCTGCACTCGCTGACCTCGCAGGCTTTCGAGGGACTGGCTCCCGGGGCCTGGACCTCGGCCCTGATCCTGTCGCCGCAGGGGCATGTCGAGCACTTCTTCTCCGGCGTCGACGACGGCTCCTCCTTCCTGGCGTGGACCGAGCCCGGGGCCGGTGAGGCTCTGGTCGCCTACCTGGAGCGGATGAAGTTCTGGTCGGATGTGACCGTGACGGCCGAGCCGTCGCAGGCCTCCGTCTGGCGTCCCTCGCAGGGCTACTCGTTCGTCCCACGCGAGTCCCTGGAGACGTACGCCGCTGCCGCGGGCCCCGCCTGCGGGTTCTGGGCGTTCGAGGCTCTCCGGATCGAGCGCGGTGAGCCGAGGTTCGGCGTGGACACCGATGCGCGCACGATCCCCAACGAGGTCGGCTGGGTGCCGGGTTCGGAAGAGACCGTCGGCCCGGAGTACGCGGTCCATCTCGACAAGGGCTGCTACCGCGGCCAGGAGACGGTCGCCCGCGTCCACACGCTCGGGCGCCCGCCGCGGCGCCTGGTGCTGCTCCACCTCGACGGCTCGGAGAACCGGCTGCCCGCCGCCGGGTCGGAGCTGGTCTTCGGTGAGAAGACGGTGGGCTTCGTGGGCTCGTCGGCTCGCCACCACGAGCTCGGCCCGATCGCGTTGGGGCTGGTCAAGCGCAACGTACCCGTCGACGCGCAGCTCGTCGTGGACGGGATGCCGGTCGCCCAGGAGGTCCTCGTCGACCCCGAGATCGGCCTCCACATCCGCCCGCTCCGCTGATCGGTCCCGCGGTCAGAACCGTCCGTTCGATCGGACGGGTACGTCCGCGCTCAGCCAGTCGCGCGAGCTCCTGTAGGCCGTCTGGGACGCTGTGCGTTCGGGTCGTCCCGGCGGCTGGACCACGCTCGAAGGTGCGCCCCACAGGATCCAGCGCCGACGGGGCGGGAGAGGCAGCCAGGTGTCCTGGAACGAGTCGAACCAGGGCCCCGGCGGCTCGAGGCGGAAGCGGCCCTCGTCATATCCGGTGATCTCGGCGCCGAGAGCCGCCCAGTCGCCGACGACACCGATCAACGGGTGACGCATGCCCGCTGCCGGGTTCAGGCTGCTGTGCCAGGCGAGATAGACCGAGGTCGGCAGCGGTAGCCGCCACGGCCCGGCGACGGCACGAGCGCGATCGCTCCACGCGGCGTCGACGTCGAAGGCCTGTGTCCTCCCGACTCTGACGACGAACGGGCGCCAGCGGTCCAGCTCTGGGAGTGCGCACTCAGGTCGGTCGAGGAGCCTGTCGAGTCCCTGCTCGTCATAGAGAAGCGCGCTTCCCTGCTTGGTGGCTGGTCCTGCAAGTCCGGCCGCGAGCACGCGCCCCGCATCTCGCAGACCGATGTTGTGGGCGGCGGAGATGGTCTCGGCGGCAGCCCGGGCGGTGAGCTTCATATCGCGACGGTAGGCCTGAGCACCGACAGTTCCGTGTGTCTCTCGCGGCTACATCAGTGGGCGGCACCTTGTGAAAGATTCACAAGGTGCCGCCCACTGATGTAGTGACGGGCGACCGGTGTTGGTGATCAGCGCGCCCCGGCAGAAACAGCATCCAGGGCGAGGGTGACGAGGGCGTCGCCGGGGATGCCGGGGTAGCCGTGGCTGAGGGCGCGCCACTCGGCCGGGATGGCGGAGGCGCCCCAGCGGGCGCCGAGGAGGCCGCCGGCGATGGCGGCGATGGTGTCGGTGTCGTTGCCGATCCGGATGGCGGTGTTCAGGGCCTCGACGTAGTGCTCGGGCCCGGTGGCCGTGGTCTGCGCGATCGCGGACCACGCTGCCTGCAGTGCGGTCACGACCCAGCCGTTGGGGTTGAAGGTCGACGGCGGCTCGGTCTCGGCCTCGTCGAGCTTCTCGGTCCAGAAGGTGGCCTCGGCGGGGGAGAGGTAGGAGAGGCCGGAGCGTACGTCGAGCTCGCCGTGCATCACCGCGTGCTCGATCGCCAGGGACCACAGCGCGCAGCCGGACCGGGCGTGCTCGTCCCAGTGGGTCAGGGCGCTCACCGCGGCGGCCGCCTCGGCGACGGCCGCGCGGTCGCCCAGATAGCGGAGCGGGACCGGCGCGGTACGCATCAGGGAGCCATTGCCTCCCGTGTGACCGGTCGTCTCGTGCAGCTTCTCCGAGACGAGCTGCAGCTGCGCGGCGGTCGGCGCGGGACCGGCGGTGTCGAGCACCCGGGCGGTCTGGTTGCCGATGTCCTTCGGATCCGACTCCGCCCACGTCCGGAAGTTGTGGGCGACCGCGGTCAGCCCCTCCTCGGTACGCAGATCGAGCCCGCGCGCGGCGGCGTCGAGGATGCACCACGCCATGGTCGTGTCGTCGGTCCACTCCCCGGGTGCGAACGGGCCGAGCCCGCCGCCGAGCATCTGCGCCTTCTCGCCAGCGCCGAGCCGAGGCCGGTCGAACTCGTAGTGAGCCCCGAGCGCATCCGCCACCGCGGTTCCGACGATGGCCCCCACGGCCCGGTCACTCTGCGCTTCGGTCAGCTTCACGCGACCAGAGACTAGCCGCGCGTGTATTGAACGTGCGTGTCAGCCGCGGCGCGGGTGAAACCGAGTCCTTCGTAGAGACGTACGGCCGGGGTGTTGTCGCCCTCGACATAGAGATGGATGTCGCCGACGCCGGCGGCAGCCAGGTGGTTCAACCCGAGAAGCGTGACCAGCTTGCCCAGCCCGCGGCCCTGCGCGGCGGGATCGACACCGACGACGTAGACCTCGCCCTCGGTCTCGCTGTGGCGCTTGGTCCAGTGGAACGCGAGCAGCTTCTCGCCCTCCCAGGCGGTGACCAGCCCCGACGGATCGAACCACGACTCCGCCATCCGCTCGCGCAGACCGGCCTCGTCCAGCGATCCCTGCTCGGGATGGTGCGCGAAGGCGGCCGCGTTGACCCGGAGCAGCTCGGCCTCGTCGCCGGCCCCGAAGCCGCGTACGACGACGCCTTCCGGAGTCTCCGGAGCAGGCGGGAGCCCGGCGACCGGGCGCCGCATCACCCAGAGCTCACGGGTGCGCTCCCATCCCTGGGTCGCGGCCAGCCGGGCAGCTGCCGGGTTGTCCCCGTGGGACCAGGCCGTGGTCCCCGGCGCCAGAGACGGCGCCCGGAGCAGCAGCTGTCGCCCCAGCCCGACCCCGCGATGCTGGGTCAGCACGACCAGCGACAGCTCAGTGCTGACCAACAGCCCGAACCCGCGTACGTCACCCCAGATCGTGGCGTCCTCCGGACGGTTGCGCAGCGTCAGGAGGGTCGCCTCGTCGAGCGGCGCCACGCCGTCGTACGCCTCGGTCGCCTTCGCGATGGCCAGGACCTGATCGACGGTGAGTGCCATAGGTGCAGCCTAGGCGTCTGCCCCCAGGCGAGGAGACGGGGTCAGCCGAGCGCCGTCGGCGGCGGCCTCGTTGTTCTTCGACGGCAGCACGAAGCGATAGCCGACGTTGCGGACGGTGCCGATGAGGGTCTCGTTCTCGGGGCCGAGCTTGGCGCGCAGACGACGTACGTGGACGTCGACGGTGCGGGTGCCCCCGAAGTAGTCGTAGCCCCACACCTCCTGGAGCAGCTGCTGGCGGGAGAAGACACGGCCCGGGTGCTGGGCGAGGAACTTCAGGAGCTCGAACTCCTTGAAGGTCAGGTCGAGCGGGCGGCCGCCGATCTTGGCGGTGTAGGTGGCGTCGTCGACGACGACCTCGCCGGAGCGGATGACGTGAGCCTCGGGGTCGGAGGCCTCGCGGGCCGCGGAGATGCGACCGATCGCGAGCTTGATCCGCGCCTCGAGCTCGGCCGGACCGCAGGTGTGCAGCACGACGTCGTCCATGCCCCAGTCGTGGGCGACGACGGCGAGGCCACCCTCGGTGGCGACCAGCAGAACGGGGATGTCGGTGCCGGTCGTGCGGATCAGACGACACAGGTCACGGGCCTGGGCGAGGTCCTGCCGACCGTCTACGAGCAGCAGGTCGGAGTCGGGCGCCTCGAGAAGCGCGCTACCTTCAGCAGGAAGGATCTTCACCTGATGGCCGAGGAGCGAGAGCCCGGGAAGGACATCTGCCGAGGGCTGGAGCGAACTGGTCAACAACAGAAGCGAGCTCATTGGGGGTGCCTCTCGGTCAGAGAAAGAGGAGCACCGAAACGCAACATTGAGCCTCGGTGAGGTGATCGTTGCACCATATTAACGAAACCTCACGGTGACATAGGAAGGATGTCCACGAGAAAGTGACGAATGTTATAGAGGTCCGATACTGGGCGGCGGCCAAGTCCGCGGCCGGGACTCCTGCCGACCGGATCGAGGTCGACGGCCCGTTGACGCTGGCCGAAGTCGTACGCCGCGCCGCGGAGCTGCACGCCGACACCCGTCTCCCCGAGGTGCTGAAAGTCTGCTCGGCGCTCATCGGCGACCGCCCGGTGGGATCCCAGGATCCGAGTGCGGTCTCGGTCGAGCCCGGGGAGAGGGTCGAGTTCCTGCCGCCGTTCGCCGGGGGCTCGGAATGAGTTCACGCGATTCGGGGTTGTGCCCCTCGTGAGCACAGGAGCCTGGATCGCCGTCATCGCGGTCGTCGCCGCCCTCGGGTTCGGTCTTTTCCGGCTGTTCACCGACGGCCGCTTCCGAGGTACGAAGGAGCTTCACGTGGCCCACGAGGATCACGCACCCGAGCCGCACGCATGGGATGCGGTCACCGACGCGCTGGGCGAGAGCGAGCTGGGTTCGCGGGCGACGCTGGTGCAGTTCTCCTCTGCCTTCTGCGCCCCGTGCCGGGCCACCCGGCGGATCCTGGGCGAGGTCGCCGAGATCGTTCCGGGCGTGGTGCACCTCGAGGTCGACGCCGAGCACCACCTCGATCTGGTGCGCCGCCTCGACATCATGCGTACGCCGACGACGTTGGTCATCGACGGCGCAGGGAACGAGATCGCGAGGGCCGCAGGGGCTCCGCGCAAGGAGCAGGTCCTGAGCGCGATTCCTGCCCTCGATCTCGAATCCTGACACGCTCGTCCATATGACGAGACATTCGTTTCGTGGCCGTCGGCCGTCGCGCTACTGTCATCGCATGTTCTCGACCATGCTGACCAAGCGCCGCGCAGTGGATCACTGCCGCGTGCGCTCGGCGCTGTGTCGTTCCTGCCGCTGATTCCCTGAGATTTGTCGACCGAGTCGACCCAGGGGACCGCTTTCGCCTGTCAGGCTCGTCCTGACGACCTCCCCTCCACTCTCGCAGGAGCACACCTATGTCCGAGACCACGAGCACGACGGCTACACAGACCGGAATCGACCCCCGCGGCCCGCAGTTCACTGCAGCGGTGACCGTTGTCGTGCTCATCCTGGCCCTGCTGCTTCCGCAGCCATGGGCTCTGGTGGTCACGGTCATCCAGACGGTGCTCTTCGCGATCGGGGCAGGTCTCGGCGTTCAGCGGACCCCGCACGCCTGGCTCTTCAAGAAGTTCGTACGCCCCCGGCTCGGGGCCCCGGACGAGCTCGAGGACCCGGCCCCGCCCCGATTCGCCCAGGGGGTCGGCCTCGCCTTCCTCGTGGTCGCGCTCGTGGGCTACCTCGTCGGCGCCACCCTCGTGGCGCAGATCGCCCTCGGCCTCGCGCTGGTCGCGGCCGTGCTCAATGCCGTCTTCCGGTTCTGCCTCGGCTGCGAGATCTATCTGCTGATCAAGCGCCTCGCTTGATCCCCTGAACGCCAAGAAACAAACGAAAGGTACCTAGATGACCCGCGAGAACTCCCTCGTCTCCGCCCAGTGGGTGGAGGAGCACCTCGATGACCCGAAGGTGGTGCTGATCGAGGTCGACGAAGACACCACCGCCTACGACAAGGGCCACATCAAGGGTGCGATCAAGCTCGACTGGACCACCGACCTGCAGGACCAGGTGCGCCGCGACTTCGTCAGCAAGGACCAGTTCTCCGCGCTGCTCTCCGAGCGTGGCGTCTCCAACGACGACACTGTGGTGCTCTATGGCGGCAACAACAACTGGTTCGCCGCGTACGCCTTCTGGTACTTCAAGCTCTACGGCCACCAGGACGTCAAGCTCCTCGACGGCGGCCGCAAGAAGTGGGAGCTCGACTCCCGCGAGCTGACCGACGAGACCGTCACCCGTGAGGCGGCCAGCTACACCGCCCAGGACCAGGACCTCTCGATCCGCGCCTTCCGTGACGAGACCGTCGAGGCCATCGGCGTCAAGAACCTGGTCGACGTGCGGTCGCCCGACGAGTACGCCGGTCGTCTGCTGGCTCCGGCGCACCTCCCGCAGGAGCAGGCTCAGCGTGCGGGTCACGTGCCGACCTCGATCAACGTGCCGTGGAGCAAGGCGGCCAACGACGACGGCACCTTCCGGTCCGACGACGAGCTGCGTGAGATCTACGGCGAGGCCGGCCTCGACGACAGCAAGGACACCATCGCCCTGTGCCGGATCGGTGAGCGCTCCTCGCACACCTGGTTCGTGCTCAAGGAGCTGCTCGGCCACCAGAACGTGAAGAACTACGACGGCTCGTGGACCGAGTACGGCTCGCTCGTCGGCGTGCCCGTAGCGCTCGGCGACGAGCCCGGGGAGGCCTGAGCATGTGCGGAGCAACTGAGGGCGGGCTCTCGCTCGCCGGCGTCGATGTCGCCAAGGAAGCAGTCATCCAGGGTCAGGTGACCCGTGGCGGTGAGCCCGTCCACGGTGCCTACGTCCGACTGCTCGACCGCACTGGCGAGTTCACCGCCGAGGTGCCCACCTCGGCCACCGGCCACTTCCGGTTCTTCGCCGGCGACGGCGAGTGGACCCTGCGTACGCTCGCGCCGAAGGCGGAGCCCGTGGACAAGAAGGTCCACGCAGCGGTCGGCAACGTCGCCGAGGTGACGATCCCGATCGGCTGACGATCACTGACGTGGGAGCCCCGGTGTCATTGGTTGACACCGGGGCTCCCGTGTCGTTTGTCCTCTTTGAGTGGAGATATTGCGGTCAGTTGCTTGAATGGCGCTAGATTGTCCGGGTGACTGGACTGCTTGTGACCGTGGCGCCTACCGGGGCGGAGACCGCGAAGGAAGATTGCCCGCAGCTGCCGACGACGCTGGAGGAGCTGGTGGCGACGGCCGTCGAGTGCGAGGAGGCGGGGGCGCGGATGATCCACGTCCACATCCGCGACGACGACCATGCGCCGACGCTCGACCTGGGACGGCTCACCGATACGGTCGACGCGCTCCACGAGAAGACCGAGCTGATCGTCCAGCTCTCCACCGGCGGCTCGGTCCACGACCCGCTGGACAAGCGGCTGAAGGTGCTCGACGCCGGGCCGGACTCGTGCTCGCTGACGATGGGCACGACCAACTTCGGCGACGACGTCTTCTCCAACCCGTGGCCGTTCATCTCCGAGCTCTACCAGCTCACCCAGGAGCGCGGCGTGGTGCCGGAGTTCGAGCTCTTCGACCTGGGGCACGTCGCCGCGCTGCAGCGGCTGCTGGGGAAGTACGGGCTGCCGGCCGGCGGCAAGGTCCACGTCGATTTCGTCATGGGTGTGCCCGGTGGCATGCCCGGCACCTCTGCCGCGCTGGTCGCCGGCGTCGCCGCGCTGCCGGCCGAGGTGACCTCGTGGTCGGCGACCGGCATCGGCCGCTCGACCCTCCCGGTCATGCTCACCTCGCTGGCCATGGGCGGGCATCTTCGGGTCGGGATGGAGGACGTACTCACCCTCGCCAAGGGTGTCCCGGTCGACGCCAACCGTCAGCTCGTGGAGCGGGCATTCGAGGCTGCCGCGGTCGCGCAACGTACGCCGATGAGCACCGATGAAGCCTGGGCCCTCCTCGGCCTCAAACGATAGGCAATGGCCCGCAGGTCGCGCCGAGTCGGCTCGTTGTGACGGAAGTCCGCGTCGAGTCGGCTCGTCATAACCAGCCGACTCGACAAGATTTTCTGTCAGGACGAGCCGACTCGGCCTGATTCTTGGTCAGTTTGCGCCGACTCGGCGGTGAGGTAGCGGTCGATCGTGGGTGCTACCCAGGTGACGATCTCGTCCGCGTCCATCTCGACGATGGGCGGGAGATGGAGTACGTAGCGGCCCAGTGCGATGCCGAGGAGCTGGGTGGCGACGAGGGCCGCCCGGCGGGCGGCCTGGGCCGGGTCGGGGCACAGGGGAGCGACGGCGGCGGCTACCTGGGTGGCGAAGATGCTCCGCATCTGCTCGGCGGCCTGGGGGTCCGAGGCGGCCCGGCGGAGCAGGGCCATCAGGGTGCCCTCGGAGTCCCAGGTGCGTACGAAATGGGCGGTCATCACGCGGCCGACGTCGCCCGCCGGGGTTGCGGTCAGGTCAGGGAGGGCCAGGTCGATCGAGGCGGCTGAGGTGAAGAGATCTTCCTTGCTGCCGAAATAGCGCATCACCATCGACGGGTCGATCTGCGCCTCCGTGGCGATCGCTCGGATGGTGGTGCGGTCGTATCCCTGGCGCGCGAAGTGCTCGCGCGCGACGGCGAGGATGCGCTCGCGGGTCTCGGCTCCGGATCGGCGGGTGTCGGTCATGCCAACAAGTGTAGGCCAACACCCGTTGACGTCAATGACGACAGCGCGCTAGCTTGGTCAACATCAGTTGGCCAACGCTCGTTGACCAACGACCCGAAGCAAGGAGAGCATCATGTCCACCATCACCACTGATGTCCTCGTCACCGGCGCCGGCCCCACAGGGCTGGCGGTGGCGGCCAAGCTGGCCGCGGCCGGCATCGACGTCACCGTCATCGACAACCAGGCCTCCGGGGACAACACCTCCCGGGCCGCTGTCGTCCACGCCCGGACCCTGGAGGTCCTCGCCGACCTCGGTGTCTCCGCCCGCCTGGTCGAGGAGGGTATCGAGGCGCCACGCTTCACCATCCGGGACCGCGACAAGGTCCTGGTGCCGATCCGTTTCGACGACCTGCCCAGCGAGTTCCCCTACGCCCTGGTGCTCCCCCAGGCGGTCACCGAGCGGGTTCTCCTCGAGCGCCTCACCGAGCTCGGCGGTCACGTACGCCGCCCGCTCACCCTCGTCGACCTCCGCCAGGACGACGACGGCGTCACCGCCACCACCGAGGACGGCACCGAGATCCGGGCGCGCTACCTCGTCGGCGCCGACGGCATGCACTCCATCGTGCGCGACAAGGCCGGGATCGGCTTCCCGGGAGGCAAGTACGCCGAGTCGTTCAGCCTCGCCGACGTACGCATCGAGGGCGACCTGCCGCACGACGAGGTCATCCTCTACTTCTCGCCCGAGGGCACCCTGGTCTCCGCGCCCCTGCCCGACGGCTCGTTCCGGTTCGTCGCGCCGGTCGTCGAGGCGCCGGCCGAGCCCGACGTCGACTACGTGCAGGGTCTCCTCGACCGGCGCGGTGGTATGAAGAGCCCGGTCAAGGTCACCGAGGTCGTGTGGGGATCCCGGTTCCGGGTCCACCACCGCGTCGCCGACGCCTACCGCGTCGGGCGGGTGCTGATCGCGGGCGACGCGGCCCACGTGCACAGCCCCGCCGGCGGCCAGGGCATGAACACCGGACTCCAGGACGCGGTCGTGCTCGGGGACGCGCTCGTCGCCACGATCGCGAACGGCGACGAGGCCGCGCTCGACGGCTACGCCGCCCGCCGCCGGCCGGTCGCCGAGGAGGTCATCGCGCTCTCCGACCGGCTGACCCGGTTCGGCATTGCGCAGGGGGCCCGACGCAACGTACGGAACCTGGTGCTGTCCACCCTCGCGAGGCTCCCGCGCTTCCGCCGGATGCTCGCCTGGCGTCTGTCCGGGCTGGTCTACCGCGACCGCTGAGGGGCCCGCCGAGTCGGCGCATCCTGACCAAGATTCACCGAGTCGGCTCGTTCTGACGAGCCGACTCGGCGCGGATTTCCGTCAGGATGAGCCGACTCGGCGGGGTCGGGGGTCGCTCGGAGACGGGCTCAGAGGGACAGGTAGCCGGCGGAGCGGAGGCCCTCGATGACCTCGTCCAGAGCTTCTTCGATGGAGCGGCCGGTGGTGTCGACGCGTACGTCGGCGTCGGCCGGCTCCTCGTAGGGCGAGGAGATGCCGGTGAACTCCGGGATCTCGCCGCGCCGGGCCTTGGCGTAGAGGCCCTTGCGGTCGCGCCGCTCGCACTCCTCCAGCGGCGTGGCCACGTGGACCAGGAAGAAGGCGCCACCGGCGTCGTCGACGAAGCCGCGTACGTCCTGGCGGGTCGAGTCGAAGGGGGCGATGGGGGAGCAGACGGCGAGGCCGCCATGGCGGGAGATCTCGGCGGCCACCCAGCCGATCCGGCGGATGTTGGTCTCCCGGTCCTCCTTGGAGAAGGTCAGACCGGCCGACAGGTTGCGGCGCACGACATCGCCGTCGAGCGAGGTGACGGTGCGCGCGCCCTGCTCGAGGATCCTGTCCATCAGGGCACGAGCGAGGGTGGACTTGCCCGAGCCGGACAGACCGGTGAAGAAGATGACCAGGCCCTGCTCCTCAGGGGCGGGCTGGTCGGCGTCGATGACCGCCGCGACGGCGTCGGGATAGTCCTCGGACGCAACAGGGGCCAGGGCGTGGACCGGATCCCCGCCCGCGTACGCAGCCACGACCGCCACGCCGAGCGCATGGTCGGCCTCGGGGTCGTCGTGAGCAGCCAGCGGCACCGCGACGACGGCCGCGTCGGGCAGGGCGTCGGCGGCCAGCAACGACGCGCGCAACAGCGCGACGGGGGAGAGCGCGGGGGTGCCGTGCCCGACCAGAGCGAGCAGCAGTACCGGCCCGAGGGCCGCGATCTCCGCGATCTCGGCGGTGGTGAGCGCGTCGGCGACCGGGACGACCGTCCGCCCGGCGTACGCCTCCCGCGCCTGCGACGGCGTGAGATAGAGCCGTCGGAAGGGGCCGTAGGCGGGGGAGGAGAGGCCGGTGACCTCGCCCGCGGGCCAGGTGACCCGGGCGATCGGCAGTCCCTCGGGGTCGACGATCTCGACGGCGCCGGCGTCCTTGGCGGCGAGCTCGACGTCCCCTGGAAGATCCAGCCGCAGTGCCGACTCCAGCGCGTTCAGTGGGCCGGGCAGGGCGCGGGCGACGATCAGCTCGATGTCATCGAGCTCACGGGGTGACGGAGAGTACTGCGGCACGGGCACGCCCGAACTCTAACGTCGGGGCCTGGGGTTCCTGGAACCGCGCTCACGCACTGTCGCGGCGGCAGAATCCCGCCATGGCGGGATTCTGCGGACCTGTCACCGCGGACCAGGCAGCATTTCCCCGCCATGGCGGGAAAATGCCCCCGCCCGACACGGCACAGATACAGGAAGCGGCGGCTCCCAGCAGGGGAGCCGCCGCTTCACGCAGACGAGCGATCAGTCGTTGATCATGCCCGCGCCGACGGTGACGCCGGTCGCCTCGTCGATGAGGATGAAGGAGCCGGTGGTGCGGTTCTTCGAGTAGGGGTCGCACAGCAGCGGCTTGGTGGTGCGCAGCTGCACGCGGCCGATCTCGTTGAGGCCGAGCTCCTTGGTCTCCAGGTCGCGGTGGAGGCTGTTGACGTCCAGGCGGTACTGGATGTCCTTGACCAGCGCTCGCGCCGAGTTGGAGGTGTGCTTGATGGCCAGCTTCTGCCGCGGACGCAGCGGAGCGTTGGTCATCCAGCAGATCATCGCGTCGATGTCCTGGCTCGGCTCAGGGGCGTTCTTGACCCGCGAGATCATGTCGCCGCGGCTCACGTCGACGTCGTCCTCGAGCCGGACGGTCACCGACATCGGCGGGAACGCCTCGGGGATCTCCTTGTCGAACAGGTCGATCCCGGCGATCCGGCTGGTCATCCCCGACGGGAGCACCATGACCTCGTCGCCCGGCTTGAGTACGCCACCGGCGACCTGACCCGCGTAGCCGCGGTAGTCGTGGTGGTCGTCGGACTTCGGCCGGATGACGTACTGCACCGGAAGGCGCACGTCGACCAGGTCGCGGTCGGAGGCGACGTGGACGTGCTCGAGGTGGTGGATCAGCGTCGGGCCGGAGTACCAGTCCATGCTGGTCGAGCGGGTCACCACGTTGTCGCCCTGGAGCGCCGAGATCGGGATGACCTCGAGGTCCGGGATGTTGAGCTTGGTCGCGAACGCGGTGAACTCGGCGGAGATCTTCTTGTAGACCTCCTCGGAGTAGTCCACCAGGTCCATCTTGTTGATGCACAGGACCAGGTGGGGCACGCGCAGCAGCGAGAGCAGCACCGCGTGGCGGCGCGACTGCTCGGTCAGGCCGTGACGAGCGTCGACGAGCACCAGGCCGAGGTCGGCGGTGGAGGCGCCGGTGACCATGTTGCGCGTGTACTGCACGTGGCCCGGGGTGTCGGCGATGATGAACTTGCGGTTGGGCGTCGCGAAGTAGCGGTAGGCCACATCGATGGTGATGCCCTGCTCACGCTCGGACCGCAGTCCGTCGGTCAGCAGCGACAGGTCGACGTAGCCGTGGCCCTTGTCCTGCGAGGTCTTCTCGACCGACTCGAGCTGGTCGGTGAAGATCGACTTCGAGTCGAACAGCAGCCGCCCGATGAGGGTGGACTTGCCGTCGTCGACCGAGCCGGCGGTGGCGAACCGCAGAAGGTCCATGGCCATCAGAAGTAACCTTCCTTCTTGCGGTCCTCCATGGCAGCCTCGGAGAACCGGTCGTCACCGCGGGTCGCGCCACGCTCGGTGACCCGGGCGGCGGCGACCTCCTCGATGATCTGCTCGATGGTCGACGCCGTGCTTTCAACGCAACCGGTAAGTGTCATGTCGCCGCAGGTGCGGTAGCGGACCGTACGCTCGGTGACGACCTCGCCCTCGCGCAGCGGGTTGAGCGGGGTCTCGGTCAGCAGCATGCCGTCGCGCTCGAAGACGCGGCGCTGGTGGGCGAAGTAGACCTCGGGGATCTCGATGCCCTCGCGGCCGATGTAGTCCCAGATGTCCAGCTCGGTCCAGTTGGAGATCGGGAAGATCCGCATGTGCTCGCCCTCGTGCAGGCGGCCGTTGTAGAGCGACCAGAGCTCGGGGCGCTGCATCTTGGGGTCCCACTGGCCGAACTCGTCGCGGTGGGAGTAGACGCGCTCCTTGGCGCGGGCCTTCTCCTCGTCGCGGCGACCGCCACCGAAGGCGGCGGTGAAGCCGTTCTCCTCGATCGCGTTCAACAGGGTGGGCGTCTGGAGCCGGTTGCGCGAGGTCTTGCCGTCGTCGACGACGATGCCGCGCGCGATGGCGTCATCGATGCTCGCGATCACCAGGCGTACGCCCAGGCGGCTGACCCAGCGGTCACGGGTCTCGGCGACCTCGGGGAAGTCGAGGCCGTTGTCGATCTGGAGGACCGGGAACGGGATCTTGGCCGGGAAGAAGGCCTTCTCCGCAAGTCGCAGCATCACGATGCTGTCCTTGCCGCCCGAGAACATCAGGACAGGCTTCTCGAACTCTGCCGCGGCCTCGCGGAAGATGTGGATCGACTCGGCTTCCAGCTGGTCGAGCTGGCTGAGCCGGTAGTCGGCGTGTGTTGCAGTCATTACGGAACCAGAGGACCTCTCCGTCAGGTTGAGGCGCCCATGCTAGTGGCGGCTTCCACGGCACGGCGAAATGTCCCATCCCCGCGTGGGCAGGAATCCGAGTGTACGCAGGCGCGGGCCCTGGTCCGGAAGCGCCACTCGCACCGTGAGATGCGGCGTCGGGACGGGTCAGCGCCGTGGCGCCGCGACGACCCTGTCCCCGGCGAGCAGGAAGGCGATCCTGCCGACGTCACCGACCGCGGACCCCGCCAGATCGAGCCGTCGGAGCAGGTCGCGTACGCCGCCGGGGTCGATGTCCTCGCCCGCCCGGACACCGAGCGCCTGCCGGATCGTCTCGGCGTGGATGCGCCGGCCGCCGAGCCGGTCCCAGCGCTCCGCGACGAGCGCAGCCTGCGCACCGAAGGTGACCAGCTCGGTGCGGGTGGCGGGGATCCCGCCGGAGCGTGCCCGCCCCAGGTCCGCGACCCTCGCCGAGGCCTCCTCGGGCGTGGTCGGCCGCAGGATGTGCGTCGACGGATGCTCGTACGTCGGCCAGAACCACTTCCCCGAGGCCCGCCGCAGCGCGAACTTCCCCTGGTGACCACCGAGCGAGAACCGGGGCCGGGCCCGCTGGTCGAGCCACGAGGTGGGCTGGTTGCGCAGCGCCGCGAGCCGGGTCGCGATCTCGGGCAGCGGCGCCTCGACGGCGTGCGGCGCCCGGCGCCAGGGCAGGTCGGGGTCGGCCGAGAGCGAGACCGCGCCGGGGAGATCGTCGCCGTAGGAGGCGAGCAGCGTCATCGGCTCGGTGTCCGGCAGGCCTCGCTCGCGCGCCCATCTGCGGCGTACGTCGTCGCGGGTGGGAAGCAGGTTGTCCAGCCAGGCGCGGGCGGCCCCCGGGGCGGCCGCGCCGGTGCGCGGGAGGGAGAGCGAGATCGGGGTCGGGCCGGCGGACTCGGCATAGCTGAAGTCGACCCGGTCGCCGACCTGGCGGAAGGTGCCCATCCGGCGGCGGCCGGCGAAGGCGTACAGCTCTCGCATCAGACCTGGGTCAGGCAGTGGGCCAGGACGGCGTCGAGATCGACGTCCTCCAGGGGTGGGGCGATCGGGGAGAGTTGCGTGGGCGCCAGGTAGACGTCGAGGACCTCCAGCAGCGCGAGCGCCTTGCCGAGCTCGGCGCGCGGGTGGCCGGACTCGACGTCGACGACGAACCGTCGGCCCACCCCGGCCCGGTGGGCCAGGTCGCTCTGGGTGAGTCCGGCGCGGCGCCGGGCCGATCGGACGGCCGACCCGAAGGCGTCCGGCGAGGTCAGGTACGGCGACGGCACGATGAACACTGTACGCGATGTTCCCGTACGGGAACATGGTCGCCGGAGTTCCTGTGACCTGCCTCAAACCGCTGCTTACAGTGCCGAACATGAAGATCACCGTTGTCGGCGTGGGCTACGTCGGGATGTCGCTCGCCGTCCTGCTCGCCCAGAAGCACGACGTCGTCGTCCTGGACATCTCCCAGGAGCGGGTCGACCTGGTCAACACGGCCAGGACCCCGATCGAGGACGCCGAGATCACCAGCTTCCTGGCCACCAAGGAGCTCGGCCTGCGCGCGACCCTCGACAAGGAGGACGCCTACGCGGACGCCGCGTACGTCATCGTCGCCACCCCGACGAACTACGACGAGGCCTCGAACTACTTCGACACCTCGACCGTCGACAGCGTGATCGCGGACGCGGTGAGCTACGCGCCGGAGGCCGCGATCGTGGTGAAGTCGACCATCCCGGTCGGCTACATCGCGGCCAAGCGTGACCAGCACCCCGAGGCGACGCTCTTCTTCAGCCCCGAGTTCCTCCGCGAGGGCAAGGCGCTCCACGACAACCTGCACCCCTCCCGCATCGTCGTCGGCGACGACTCCCCGGCCGCGAAGGGCTTCGCCGAGCTGCTGCTCGAGGGCTCGCTCGAGCCCGACGTACCCGTGCTGATGACCGGCGCCACCGAGGCCGAGGCGATCAAGCTGTTCGCCAACACCTACCTCGCGCTGCGGGTCGCCTACTTCAACGAGCTGGACACCTACGCCGCGACCCACGGCCTCAACACGCCTCAGATCATCGAGGGCGTCGGCCTGGACCCCCGGATCGGCTCGCACTACAACAACCCGAGCTTCGGCTACGGCGGCTACTGCCTGCCCAAGGACACCAGGCAGCTGCAGGCCAACTACCAAGACGTCCCGCAGAACCTCATCTCGGCGATCGTCGAGGCCAACACCACGCGCAAGGACTTCGTCGCCACCGACATCCTGCGGCGCGAGCCGAAGGTGGTCGGCGTCTACCGGCTGATCATGAAGTCCGGCTCGGACAACTTCCGGGAGTCCTCGATCCAGGGCGTGATGAAGCGGATCAAGGCCAAGGGCGTCGAGGTGGTCATCTTCGAGCCCGAGCTCGACGAGCCGACGTTCTTCCACTCCGAGATCATCAAGGACCTCGACGAGTTCAAGCAGCGAGCCGACGTGATCATCGCCAACCGGCGCACCGACGTGCTCGCCGACGTCGCCGACAAGGTCTACACGCGCGACATCTACGGCCGCGACTGAGGCCCTCCTGCGGAGAGATCTGCTCCCGTGGGCGACCTGCGGGTAACGGACCGGTGAACATCGGTTCGCAATGAACCGTGCGCGGATGCGTACAGTTATTGTCGCGTCTTCTGCTCAGTGTCTAGGAATGAGGCAACATCATGGCTGGTGACTCCGAGACCCGCCCCTGGGGTTCGTGGCACGTCATCGACATCGGTCCGGGCTACAAGGTCAAGCGGATCGAGGTGCTGCCCAACAGCCGCCTCTCCTACCAGACCCACACCCACCGCTCCGAGCACTGGGTGGTCATCTACGGCAAGGCCACCTGCATCATCGACGGCGTGACCACGATCGCCGGCCCCGGTGAGTCCGTCGACGTCGCCGTCGGCCAGGCCCACCGGATCTGCAACGAGACCGACGAGCCGCTCTCGATCATCGAGGTCCAGCGCGGTGGCTACACCGGCGAGGACGACATCGTCCGGCTCGAGGACGACTTCGGTCGGGCCGAGCAGAAGATCACGGCAGAGGCCTGAGCCGCGAGCCTCAGGCCAGCAGGCCGAGCAGGTACTTCCCGTAGCCGCTCTTCAGCAGCGGCTGGGCGAGCTCGGAGAGCTCCTCGTCGGAGAGCCAGCCCTGGCGCCAGGCGACCTCTTCTGGGGCGCCGATCTTGGTGCCCTGGCGGTGTTCGATGGCGCGGATGAAGTTGGCGGCCTCGTTGAGGTCCTCGAGGGTGCCGGTGTCGAGCCAGGCGGTGCCACGGGGCAGCACCTCGACAGAGAGAGTGCCGGCCTCGAGGTAGATCCGGTTGAGGTCGGTGATCTCGAGCTCGCCGCGCGCGGACGGCTGGAGGTTGCGGGCGTGCTCGATGACCGAGCTGTCGTAGAAGTAGAGGCCGGGGACGGCGTACGGGCTCTTCGGCTTCTCCGGCTTCTCCTCGAGAGAGATCGCCTTGAAGGACTCGTCGAACTCGACGACGCCGTAGGCGCGCGGGTCGGCGACGCGGTAGCCGAAGACGGCGCCGCCAGTGATCGTCTTGAAGCGGGCCAGCTGGGTGCCGAGGCCGGGGCCGTAGAAGATGTTGTCGCCCAGGACCAGGCCGACACCGTCCTCGGAGGAGTTGAGGAAGCCGACGTCGGCGCCGATCGTGAACGCCTGGGCGAGGCCGTCGGGGGAGGGCTGCTCGGCGTAGCTGATGTTGACGCCGAGATGGCTGCCGTCACCGAGGAGCCGGTGGAAGCCGGAGGCCTCGTGAGGGGTCGTGATCACCAGGATGTCGCGGATGCCGGCCAGCATCAGCGTGGTCAGCGGGTAGTAGATCATCGGCTTGTCGTAGATCGGCATCAGCTGCTTGCTGATCGCGAGCGTGATCGGGTGCAGACGTGAGCCGGTGCCTCCGGCGAGGATGATCCCCTTCATGGTCAGTTGATCCTACGGATGTTCACCCGACGTTCTAGGGAACCCACCGGGGCGAGGCGACCACCGGGGGATTAATTCTGCCTACGATGAACCGGTGAGACGGATTCTTGTGACAGGCGGGGCCGGGTTCATCGGCTCCAACTTCGTGCACCACCTCGTGGCCAACACCGATGCGTACGTGACGGTGCTCGACAAGCTGACCTATGCCTCCTCGGAGGCATCGCTGGCGGGGATCCCGGAGGAGCGGGTGAAGCTCGTGGTCGGCGACATCGCCGACGCCGCGGTCGTCGAGCCGCTGGTGGCGGAGTCGGACGCCGTGGTGCACTACGCGGCCGAGTCGCACAACGACAACTCCCTCTCGGACCCGGCTCCGTTCGTCCAGACCAACATCGTGGGCACGTATCAGCTGCTCGAGGCGGTCCGTCGTCACGACGTACGTTTCCACCACGTCTCCACCGACGAGGTCTACGGCGACCTGGACCTCCATGACCCGAAGCGGTTCACCGAGGACACCCCCTACCAGCCGTCCTCGCCCTACTCGGCGACCAAGGCCGGCTCGGACCACCTCGTCCGCGCCTGGGTGCGCTCCTTCGGCGTGCGCGCGACGATCTCCAACTGCTCCAACAACTACGGCCCCTGGCAGCACGTGGAGAAGTTCATCCCGCGCCAGGTCACCGAGGTGATCGAGGGGCGCCGGCCGCGCGTCTACGGCGACGGGCTCAACGTACGCGACTGGATCCACACCGACGACCACTCCTCGGCGGTCTGGACGATCCTGGAGAAGGGCCGGATCGGGGAGACCTACCTGATCGGTGCCGACGGCGAGAAGTCCAACGTCGAGGTCGTCCGCGCGATCCTGCGTCACTTCGG
Organism: Nocardioides sp. NPDC101246; assembly: GCF_044767415.1. Classification (NCBI taxonomy): domain Bacteria; kingdom Bacillati; phylum Actinomycetota; class Actinomycetes; order Propionibacteriales; family Nocardioidaceae; genus Nocardioides; species Nocardioides sp. NPDC101246. Next base: position 98,700 of record NZ_JBIWNX010000013.1, on the reverse strand, counting down.
GCGCCCCGAGGACGACATCGAGTGGGTCACCGACCGCGCCGGCCACGACCGGCGCTACGCCATCGAGTCCGGCAAGCTGCGCAGCGAGCTCGGCTGGGAGCCGAAGTACCAGGACTTCGACAAGGGTCTGGCCGCCACCATCGCCTGGTATCAGGAGAACGAGGCCTGGTGGTCGCCGCTCAAGCACGAGACCGAAGCCAAGTACGCCGCGAAGGGGCAGTGATCTCGGTGGCTGAGCTTCGCGTCGAGGAGACCCCGATCCCCGGTCTCCTGGTGGCCCACCTGCCCGTGCACGGTGACGCTCGCGGCTGGTTCAAGGAGAACTGGCAGCGCGAGAAGATGGTCGCCCTGGGGCTGCCGGACTTCGGGCCGGTGCAGAACAACATGTCCTTCAACGCCTCCCGTGGCGCGACCCGGGGCATCCACACCGAGCCGTGGGACAAGTTCGTCTCGGTGGCGTGCGGGCGGGTCTTCGCGGCGTGGGTCGACATGCGCGAGGGCGAGTCCTTCGGGACGACCTTCTCCGTCGAGATCGGGCCCGAGACCGCCGTCTTCGTGCCGCGTGGGGTGGGCAACTCCTACCAGGCGCTGGAGGACCTCACCGTCTACTCCTACCTGGTCAACGACCACTGGCGCCCCGGGTTCGCCTACCCGGCGCTTCATCTGGGTGACGAGACGGCGGCGATCCCGTGGCCGATCCCGCTGGAGTCGGCCGAGATCTCCGAGAAGGACCTCGCCAACCCGCGGCTGGCCGAGATCACCCCGATGAAGCCGAAGAAGACCCTGATCATCGGCGCCAACGGCCAGCTCGGCCGCGCGCTCGTGTCGGTCTTCCCGGACGCCGACGCGGTCGACCTCGACGAGCTCGACATCTCCGACGAGAAGGCGGTCGCGGCCTGGCCGTGGCCCGACTACCAGCTCATCCTCAACGCCGCCGCCTACACCGCGGTCGACGTCGCCGAGACCGCCGACGGCCGGCGCACCGCCTGGGCCGCCAACGCGACCGCCCCGGCACTGCTCGCCCGGGTCGCGACCGAGCACCGGCTGACCCTGGTGCACTACTCCACCGAGTACGTCTTCGACGGCACCGCCACCGAGCACACCGAGGACGAGCCGGTCTCGCCCCTCGGCGTCTACGCCCAGTCCAAGGCCGCCGGCGACATCGCCGTCGCGGGCACCGCTCGGCACTACGTCCTGCGCACCTCCTGGGTCGTCGGTGACGGCAAGAACTTCGTACGCACCATGGCGGCTCTCGCCGAGAAGGGCGTCTCGCCCACCGTGGTCGACGACCAGATCGGCCGGCTCACCTTCACCGACACGCTCGCTGCCGCCACCGCTCACCTGCTGCGGTCCGGGGCTGCGTACGGGGTATACAACTGCACCAACGCCGGGGAGCCGTGCTCATGGCGGGACGTCGCCGCCGAGGTGTTCTCGCTGTCGGGCCGTGACCGGGCCGACGTGGGCGCCACCTCGACCGAGGCGTACTTCGCGGGCAAGGAGGGCGTCGCGCCGCGACCGCTCAACTCGGTGATGTCCCTCGACAAGCTCGCCGCCACCGGCTTCGAGCCCGAGGACCATCTCGAGGCTCTCCGCCGCTATCTGAAGGCCTGAGCGCCGAGTCGGCTCGTCCTGACGCAGAAACATGCCGAGTCGGCTCGTTGGAACGAGCCGACTCGGCATCAGATTTGGTCAGAACGAACCGACTCGACGTAGGGGCTACTTCTCCGAGCGCTCCGGGAGCCGCCAGGCGGCGGCGTTGTTGTCGAAGGCGTCCAGGCCGCGCGACTGGCGGATGAAGCCCCACAGGAGCGGGCCGAGGAGCAGCATCGCGCCACCGAGGAGCAGCAGGAAGGTGGCATCGGCGCCGAGCATCTTGGCGCCCGAGAGCGTCAGCATGATGACGATGCCGCGCCGGATGACCGACTGGGAGACCCAGCGGGCCATCCGGGAGCCGAGGAAGGTGCCGGGGGTGCCACCGAGGATGAGCGGGATCAGCACCGCCCATTCGACGCCGTGGTTGATCACCTGGCCGATCGCGGCGGCCAGGACGAGCGGCACCGCCTGGAGCAGGTCGGTGCCGACCAGCTTGACCGCGGACAGCGTCGGGTAGACCAGCAGCAGCGCGATCATGATGACCGAGCCGGAGCCGACCGAGGTGATGCCGACCAGGAGACCGCCGAGCGCGCCGATGACGATGGTGAGCAGCGGCTTCAGGCGGGGATCTTCGTCGGGAGCCTCGTTGCCGGCAGCGACCTGACGCAGCTGCAGGTACATCCGGAACATGTAGGACGCCGCCGCGAAGAGCAGCGCCCCGCCGAGGACGAGCTTGAGGAAGTGGTCGGTGTCGCCGGGCGCCAGCTTGTGGACGAAGGTGCCCAGGAACGCGCACGGCACCGAGCCGATGATGAGGTAGGTCGCCAGCCGTACGTTGGGCGAGCCGTGGCGCCAGTGCACCGCGGCGCCGACCGACTTGTTGACCGAGGCGGCGACGAGGTCGTTGGCGACCGCGGTCGTCGGGGGCACCCCGAGGAAGATCAGCGCAGGCGTCATCAGGGCGCCTCCGCCCATGCCGGTCAGCCCGACGACGATGCCGATGCCGAAGCTGACCACGAGCACGCTGAGCGCGTCTTGGGTGAGGAGGTCGGCGAACACGGGGCAACTCTCACATAGTCTCGCCCCCATGCCAGCACCCGTGCCGTTCGCCGAGATCGTCCGCTCCGACTTCGTCGAGGGACACCACTACGGATCAGTCGTCTCCCTGGCCGCCGACGGCACTGTGAGCTGGTCGCTCGGTGACGTCGACTCGCCGATGCTGCCGCGCTCCTCGAACAAGCCGGTCCAGGCGCTCGCGATGGTGATCCTCGGCCTCGACCTGGCGCCCGACCTGCTCGCCCTCGCCTGCGCCTCGCACTCGGGCGAGGAGTTCCACCAGGAAGGCGTACGCCGCATCCTCGCCACCGTCGGTCTCGACGAGTCCGCGCTCGGCAACATCGAGGACTACCCGTTCGGGATCGAGGCGCGGGAGGAGGCGCTCCGTCGCGGCGAGCCGAAGACCCGGCTGGCGATGAACTGCTCCGGCAAGCATGCCGCGATGCTCGCCACCTGCGTCGCGGCCGGCTGGCCGCTGGAGGGCTATCTGGACCCCAAGCACCCGCTCCAGGAGGGGATCTGCGAGGTGCTCGAGGCGTGCACCGGCGAGGTCGCGTACGCCACCGTGGACGGCTGCGGGGCACCTGCCCTGTCCACGTCGCTGACCGGGCTGGCGCGAGCGTTCTCGACGATCGGCTCGGCGGTCGATGGTCCGGCCGCGCGGGTCGCCGAGGCGATCCGGTCCCACCCCGAGTACGTATCGGGCACGACGCGCGACGAGCTCGCGCTGCACCGTGCCGTACCCGGGCTGATCGGCAAGCTGGGCGCCGAGGCGGTCTACGCCGTCGCGCTTCCGGACGGCCGCGCGTGGACGCTGAAGGCCGACGACGGCGGTGACCGGGCGCGGGCGGCGGTGATGGCCGCCGCGCTGCTGCGGGACGGGGTCGGTGATCTGGACGGGGTCGACGCCGACGCCTTGCGCGCGACCGGTGACGCGCCGATCCTCGGTGGTGGGCGCAGGGTGGGGGAGATCCGCGCACTGTTGTGACCTGCTAGCGGCGCGCTAGCGAGTCGAGGATGCCGTGACTGCGCGCGTTTGCCCCGGTTGACGAAGCAACTAGTGGGTGATGTGTGTCACTTCGGTTGCCCAGGACTTGTGATTGCTAGCAATTGTTAGCACACTGGAGTCATGGTCAAGAGCAAGGTCACGAGTGCGGTCGGCACGCTCGGCGAGTATCTGAAGGAACAGAGGATCTCGGCTGAGATGTCTCTGCGTCAGCTCGCCGACCAAGCAGGTGTGTCCAACCCCTACCTCAGTCAGATCGAGCGCGGTCTGCGCAAGCCATCGGCTGAGGTCCTCCAGCAGATCGCCAAGGCGCTGCGGATCTCGGCGGAGCAGGTCTACGTCCGTGCCGGGATCCTCAGCCCCGACTCCAACGTCGGGGGGTCCGTGGAGCTCGCGGTGCTCGCCGACCCGAACCTGACCGAGCGGCAGAAGCACTCGCTGCTCGACGTCTATCACTCGTTCCTTGCTCTCAACAGTCGTGTCACCGACGATGCGCCGGCCGCCGATGAAACCGCTGAACCCCATCACGAGGAGAACCCAGATGCCCACGCTGCCCAAGATTGAGACCACCAAGCCCCTCAACGCCGTCGCCGGCGTCGCGGACCTCGCCTACGAGACCGTGAAGAGCTACGCCACCGACCTGCAGAAGAAGGTCGACGACTACCGCTCCGAGGCGACCACCAAGCTGACCGACGCCCGCTCCAAGGCGACCGAGAAGGCGACCGCTGCCAAGACCACCGTGACCGGCTTCGACCCGAAGTCCCTCCCGGCCCTGGCCAAGGAGCAGTACGCCGTCCTGCCCGAGAAGCTGAAGACCACCGTCAAGGCCAAGCTCGACGAGACCACCGGCTCCGCCACCGGCACCTACGACAAGCTCGCCACCCGCGGTGAGACCGTCGTCGCGAGGTTCAAGAAGGCCGAGACCCCCGTTGCCGAGGCTCCGAAGGCTGAGGCCCCGAAGGCCGAGACCCCCAAGGCCGAGGCTGCTCCGGCCGAGAAGCCGGCCCCGGCCAAGAAGGCTCCGGCCAAGAAGACGGCTGCCAAGAAGGCCTGATCCTGGCCCTGTACGCCCGACGGCTCACCGAGGTAACTCGGTGAGCCGTTGCTGGTTTCGTGGAGTTCCACGAGGTGAGTGACCGTTGACCGAGTTACCTCGGTGAACATCCCGCCCGAGGCGATGTCCTGAGCTTGTCGAAGGGTCAGCTCGGGTAGTCGGCACCCGCGGCCTGGCGGGCCTCCCAGGCGGTGGCGACCATGGAGCGCAGGTCGTGGCGCATCTCCCAGTCGAGGTCGCGCCGGGCGAGCTCGCCGGTCGCGACGATGCGGGCGGGGTCACCGGGACGACGCGGCTTGATGACCGGCTCGAAGTCGATGCCGGTGACCTCGCGGATGGCGTCCATGATCTGGCGTACCGAGGAGCCGTCGCCCGAGCCGAGGTTGTAGACCGGCTCGAGGTCCTTGCCCTCGGCGAGCCGCTTGGCGGCGACGACGTGGGAGTGGGCGAGGTCGGCGACGTGCACGTAGTCGCGTACGCAGGTGCCGTCGGGGGTCGCGTAGTCGTCGCCGTTGATCTGCGGCGTCCTGCCCTTGGCCAGCGCGTCGAAGACGAGCGGGAAGAGGTTGTGGGGGCTGGTGTCGCACAGGTCCTTCGAACCCGAGCCGACGACGTTGAAGTAGCGCAGGCTGGTGTGGGCGAGCCCCTCGGAGCGCGCCACGTCGGCGATCAGCCACTCGCCGATCAGCTTCGACTCGCCGTAGGGGCTCTCCGGGTTGGTCGGCGTGGTCTCGGTGACCAGGTCGACGTCAGGGGTGCCGAAGGTGGCGGCGGAGGACGAGAAGACCAGCTTGTCGACACCGGTGGCCGTCATCGCCTCGAGGAGGTTGGCGGTGCCGGTGACGTTCTGGGCGTACGTGTGCAGCGGCCGCTGCACCGAGACGCCCGCGTACTTGAAGCCGGCGAGGTGGATGACTCCCTCGACGCCGTGGTCGGAGATCGCCTGCTCGATGGCGGTCTTGTCCAGCAGCGTCGCCTCGACGAAGGCGACGTTGTCGGGCACGAACTTCGAGAATCCCGAGGACAGGTCGTCGATGACGATCGGCTCGATGCCTGCGTCGAGCAGTGCCTGCACGACGTGCGATCCGATGTAGCCCGCGCCTCCGGTAACCAACCAACTCATGCGATGAAGATAGCGGGCTGACCTGAGCGGTTAGGTTTGCGGGGTGAGGCTCCTGCACGGTGACGGCGACCCGACGACCCCCGAAGGCCTGCGCGCCATCTACGCACCGCCGCGCCTGCCGTGGCTGCGGGTCAACATGGTCAGCTCCCTGGACGGTGCGGCCACCGGCTCCGACGGTCGTTCCGGCACGGTCAACAACGCCGTCGACGTCGACGTCTTCCACGTCCTGCGCGACCTCGCCGACGCCGTCCTGGTCGGTGCGGGGACCGCCATCGCCGAGACGTACGCCGCCTCGGGGACGCCCATCGTCATCGTCTCCCGCCGTGGCCGGGTCCCCGACGACCTGCGCGGCTGCGAGCCCGGCACGGTCCGGCTCGCGACGGTGGCCGAAGCGCCCGGCCTGGACGCCGCGCGCGACGAGATCGGCGAGGAGAACGTCTACGTCACCGGCACCTCCGAGGTCGACCTGCAGGCGCTCCGCGACCGGCTGCACGAGGAGGGCATGCGTCACGTGCTCTGCGAGGGCGGGCCGAGCCTTCTCGGCTCGCTGCTCGAGGCCGGTGTGGTCGACGAGCTCTGCCACACGATCACGCCCAAGCTCCTCGCCGGCGACGGCAGACGGATCGTGACCGGGCCGCCGACCGACGTACCGGTGTCGCTCGGCTCGCTCATCGAGCACGAGGGCACCTTGCTCGGACGTTGGCTGGTGAACCGATGACGTTCACGGTCAGTTTCCGGTAACGAAATCTTGAGACCGAGAGTTTTACTCTTGACGGGGTTCGAGCCAGCCGCTTGACTCACCGATCGTGCCAGGTATGACGGCCGTCACGACCAAGCGACCACGTCAGGCACTCTCGGGAAGACGCATACGGGAGTGGCTGATCTTTCTGGCGTTCGTCGCGCCCAACGTCGCGCTGATCGTGGTCTTCACCTATCGGCCGCTCCTGCAGAACATCTACTACTCGACGCTCAACTGGACGCTGGGATCGAAGTTCGCGACCCCGGTCGGGCTGGGCAACTACCGCGACTTCTTCACCTCCGGTGAGGCGCGGGAGGTGCTGACCACGACGGCGATCTTCACCGTCGCGACCGTCGGCCTCACCCTCGCCCTGGGCCTCGGCGTCGCGCTGGCGCTCAACCGCAAGCTTCCCGGTGCCGGGTTCGCGCAGGCGACGGTCTTCGCGCCCTACATCCTCTCCGGCTACGGCGTCGGGCTCGCCTGGCTCTACATCTTCGACCCCAACATCGGCGCGCTCTCGGCGATCCTGCGCGACGTCGGCCTGAACAGCCCGGAGTGGATCAACTCGCCTCCGTGGACGCTGACGATGGTGATCATCGTCTACGTCTGGAAGAACCTCGGCTACGCCGCGGTCATCTACCTGGCCGGCCTGCAGGCGGTGCCGGGCGACGTGCTGGAGGCGGCCGATCTCGACGGTGCCGGTTCGGTGCGGCGGTTCTTCACGGTGACCCTGCCGCTGCTGTCGCCGACCACGTTCTTCCTGCTGGTCACCACGATCCTCAACAGCCTGCAGGCCTTCGACCTGCTGATCGCGATGGACAAGCTCGGCCGGGGCGCCCGCACCCTGATCTTCGACGCCTACCTGACCGGCTTCAAGGAGCAGAGCCAGGCGGGCTACTCCGCGATGCTGTCCACCGTGCTCTTCGCGATCCTCGTGGTGATCACGCTCATCCAGCTGATCGTCGTGGAGAGGCGGGTCCACTACCGATGAGCACGACTGCTCCCTCGCGAAGAGTGCGGCTGACGCCGCTGACCGTACGCGACTACCTCGTGCTCCTGCTCGCGGTGCTCGTCGTCGTGCTGCCGCTCGGCTACATGATCCTGGCCTCCTTCAAGGGCGCCGGCGACCTGGCGACCACCGACCTGGTCGTCTTCCCCGAGGTCTGGAAGCCGGAGAACTACTCCGAGGCCGCGGTGAAGGTCCCCTTCGGACGCCTCTTCCTCAACTCCACCATCGTCACGGTCGTCGGCGCGGGGCTGAAGGTGCTGCTGGCGATCCTGACGGCGTACGGCCTGGTCTTCTGCGAGTTCCCCGGCAAGAAGTACGTCTTCTGGGGCGTGCTCGCCACGATGATGGTGCCGCCGCAGGTCACCGCGCTGCCCAACTACGTCTTCATCAGCAGCCTGGGTGGTGAGAACACCTACTGGGGACTCATCCTGCCGGGCCTCGCCACCGGCTTCGGTACGTTCCTGCTGCGCCAGGCCTTCATGCAGCTGCCCTACGAGGTGATCGAGGCGGCTCACCTCGACGGCGCCGGCCACTGGCGGAGGCTGTGGCACTGCGTGGTGCCGATGTCGCTGCCGTCGATCGCGACCGTGGCCCTGGTCAACGTCGTCTACGAGTGGAACGACTACCTGTGGCCGCTGATCATCATCACCGACCCCGCGATGATGACGCTGCCGCGGGGTCTGACGCTGCTGCAGAACAGCGAGTCCGCGGCCAGCTCGTTCGGCGTCCTGATGGCCGGCACCGTGATGGTGCTGCTGCCGATCCTCGTCGTCTTCGCGTTCCTGCAGCGTCACATCGTCAACGGCTTCACCCAAGGCGGCGTCAAAGGCTGACGTTCTCAGCCCACAGTTGGCACAACAGGGAAAGGATGCTTCATGAATACCTCGTCCAACCTGCATCGCTCGGGTCTGATCCTGGACCGACGACGGTTCCTCGGCCTCAGCGCCCTGGGCCTCTCGGCGGCGGCGCTGTCCGCCTGCGGCGGCGGGCCCTCGACCAGCGGCGGTGGCGGTGCCAGTGCTGTCGAGCAGATCGACTTCAGCGGCGTGAAGCCGGCCAAGGAGGTCACCTTCTGGACCTCCAACCCCGGTGACTCGATCAAGGTCAGCACCGACATCGTCAACGCCTTCAACGCCTCCCAGTCCGACATCACGGTCAAGCTGGTCACGGCCGGGGCCGACTACGAGGAGATCGCGCAGAAGTTCCAGACCGCGCAGACCGGCGGCGACCTGCCCGACATCATCAACCTGTCGGACGTGTGGTGGTTCCGCTACAAGATGAACGACCAGATCATCCCGCTCGACTCCCTCTTCGAGGCGCTCGAGTTCGACACCGACGACTACGTCGACTCGCTACTGGGCGACTACCTCTACGACGACGCCCACTGGGCGGTTCCGTGGGCACGTTCGACGCCGCTCTTCTACTACAACAAGGACCACTGGAAGAAGGCCGGACTCTCCGACCAGGGCCCGCAGTCCTGGGAGGAGTTCGACGAGTGGAAGACCAAGCTCGCCGCGACCAGCGGCGCGAAGTTCGCCTTCCAGTTCCCGGCCCTGGCCGGCTACGCAGGCTGGACCCTGCAGAACAACCTGTGGGGCTGGGGCGGCGGCTGGTCGAAGGAGGAGTCCTTCGACATCACGTGCAACTCGGCCGAGGCGGTCGAGGCGCTCTCCTTCCTCAAGGACTGGGTCTACAAGGACAAGGTCGCCGGGGTCGCCGGCGTCGACCAGATCCAGGACTTCGCGGCGGGTGTCGCCAGCGCCACCGTCGGTTCGACCGGTGACCTGATCAACGCGATCACCTCGGCGAAGTTCGACGTCGGCGTCGCGCCGCTGCCCGCCGGGCCGGCGGAGACCGAGCGGATCTGCCCGACCGGCGGCTCGGGCGTCGGCATCCCGAAGGACATCAGCCCCGAGCGCCAGCTCGCGGCGGGCACCTTCATCAAGTTCCTCACCGAGCCCGAGCAGGCGATCAAGTTCTCCGAGGCGACCGGCTACGTGCCGATCCGCAAGTCCGCCGACCCTGCGGCGATCCTGGAGAAGACCCCGCAGGCCCAGGTCGCGATCGACCAGCTCCCCAACACCCGCTCGCAGGACTACGCCCGAGTCTTCCTGCCCGGTGGTGACCTGGAGATGGCCAACCACATGGCCGCGATCCTCACCGAGAACAAGGACGTCCAGACCGAGATGGACAGTCTCAAGACGGCGCTGGAGAAGATCTACACCGACCAGGTCAAGCCGCACATCTGATGAACACCGCGTAGGGCACCCCCGCGGGGTGCCCTACGCTCGGTTCTCGTGAGCGAGGACTTGGTAGTGGAGCGGCGCCCGGGCGTCGTACAGGTGACCTTCAACCGGCCGCAGAAGCACAACGCCTTCACGCACGCGATGTACGGCGCGCTGCACGACCTGTGCGACGAGCTGGCCAGCGACGAATCGGTGAAGGTGCTGGTACTGACCGGCACCGGCGGTCGGGCGTTCGCCGCCGGCAACGAGATCTCCGACTTCCTCTCCCGCGACGCGGTGGACTACGAGGACTGGATCCGCTCGCTGCTCGAGAAGCTGTTCGCGCTCCCGCAGGTCACCATCGCCGCGGTCGACGGCGTCTGCGTCGGCGGCGGGCTCGCGGTCGCGACCCACTGCGACCTGCGGGTCGCGACGCCGCACTCCCGCTTCGGCTATCCGATCGCGAAGACCCTCGGCAACGCGCTCGCGGCCTCCATCGTCTACCGCGCCGCCGCCGTCTTCGGCGAGCCGGTCGTGCGCGAGATGCTGCTCGCGGCCCGGTTGATCAACGCCGATCGTGCCTATGCCACCGGCGCGCTGACCGCCGTCACCGACTCGCTGGCCGACGAGGTCGACGCGCTGGTCGAGGGCATCCTGCCGCTCTCCGGCGTCACCGTTCGGGCCACCAAGAGCCAGCTCGCCGCCTTCGCCGCCCGGGCCGAGACCTCGCCCGAGGGCGACGAGGACCTGCTGCGCGAGGTCTACACGGGTGCCGACTTCAAGGAGGGCGTACGCGCGTTCCTGGCCAAGGAGAAGCCCGCCTTCCGGTAGTCCGTTTAGTCCGTTGACGGGTGCGCCGGGTGGGCCGACGATGGCGTATGCCTTCCGAGCAGTCTGAACAGACGAAGACGTACGTCGACAGCGACCGGTTCCGCGACGCACTGATCCAGCAGAGCGATGTCGGTGGTCTGGAGATCCGGGACTGCTGGTTCGAGGAGCGGGTGAAGATCGTCGACTGCTGGGGCCCCGAGGTCTATCTCGCCGGGGACATCGGGCGGATCGTGGTCAACGACGTCGACGTGACGGCGTACGTCCAGGCCGAGCTCGACCGGGTCGAGCCCAACCGGGTGCTGGCCCGCGAGGCGCGGTCCGCCGACGAGATCCGTGCGGCGTGGGCGGCGATCGAGGAGACCTGGGCGGCGACGGTGTCCCAGGTGCGGGAGATGCCCGAGGAGCTGCACCGCCGGCGGGTCGACGACGAGTGGTCGTTCATCGAGACCCTGCGGCACCTGCTCTACGCCAGCGACAAGTGGCTCGGCAACCCCGTCCTCGAGGAGGATGCCCCCCACCACCCGCTCGGCTTCGGTCCCGGCGGCGACCCTGACGGAGTCCAGGGAATCACCGTCGACGCCGACCCGTCCCTCGACGAGATCCTCGAGCCCCGGCTCGCCCGGATGGGCACCATGCGGGCCTACGTCGCGACGGTCACCGATGCGGACCTCGACCGGCTCTGCACCCGCAAGCCGATCGGCAACGACCCCGAGGCCGACTACTCCGTACGCCGCTGCCTCAAGGTCGTGCTCGCCGAGGAGGCCGAGCATCACCGCTATGCCGTGCGTGACCTGGCTGCGTTAACCGCTGGTCGAGGCTGAGCGATGCCCCTACGATGACCGCCGTGGTGGTCTTCGGCTGGTTCGTGATGACTCTGGTGTTCGTCGACGAGCTGTTGGCGATGGCCGCCTTCGGGGTGTGGGGCTGGCAGCACGACCCGCGGTGGCTGCTGGTCTGGCTGCTGCCGCTGGCGGCGATGTTCGTCTGGTGGTCGTTCGCCTCGCCGAAGGCGCCTCGCGGGGGTCCCGTGGTCCGGCCGGTCGCCAAGGTGATCGTCTTCGGACTCGCCTCGCTCGCGCTCCTCAACGCCGGTCACCCGGAATGGGCGCTCGCGCTGCTGGTCTTCTCGGTCGTCATCAACGGTCTGGCTCAGGTGCCGGCGATCAGCCGACTGCCCACCGATGTGCCTCGAGGAGACTCGGCCCGTACCAGGTGATCAGCCGGCCGCTGACCAGCTCGGTCGGCGTCCGGGTGAAGGCCTCCGGGCCGTCCTCGGCGGTGAAGACGTACGGCTCGTCGGGCAGCAGCACGACGTCGGCCCCGGCGCCGTCGACCTCGGCCAGGTCGACGTGCGGATAGCGGTCCGTGTGTCGGTCGAAGACGTTCTCCCAGCCCAGCCGCCGCAGCAGATCACCGGTGAAGGTCCGTGAGCCGACCACCATCCAGGGGTCGCGCCAGATCGGCACGACGACCCGGCGGGTGACCCGGGGGAGCGGCCCGCACCACTGCTGGCGGGCCTCCGTGAGCCAGGCCGGGCGGTCCCAGCCGAGGCCGTCGAGGAGCCGCTCCATCGAGCTGATGGCATCGGGGACGGTCTCGATGTCGGTGACCCAGACCCGGACGCCGCGCTCCCGCAGCCGGCGTACGTCCAGCTCCCGGTTCTCCTCCTTGTTGGCCACCACCACGTCCGGCGCCAGCGCCGCGATCGCGGCCAGATCGGGGTTCTTGGTGCCCCGCACGCGCGGCACGTCCAGGTCCGCCGGATGCGTGCACCAGTCCGTCGCCCCGACCAGCCGGTCCGCCGCGACCGAGGCGAGCGCCTCGGTCAGCGACGGGACCAGCGAGACCACCCGGGTCGCGGGGGTTGGGCCTTCGTACGCGGTTCCTAAGTCGTCGCGCGTGGCCGGATGCTCACCGAGGTAACTCACTCAACGCTCGCTTCCTTCGTGGAACTCCACGCGGGAGGTGGCTGTTCACCGAGGTACCTCGGTGAACAGCCACGCCTCACACGTTGCGCCGATACTGCCCGCCCACCTCGAAGAACGCCTCGGTGACCTGCCCGAGCGAGCAGACCCGGGCCGCGTCCATGAGCGCGGCGAAGACGTTCTCGTCGGAGGTGGCGGCCTGCTTGAGACGTACGATCGCCTCTTCCGCCTCCCGGGAGTGGGTGGCCTGGAAGGCGTGGACGCGGTCGAGCTGGGACTTCTTCTCGGTCTCGGTCGCGCGGGCGAGCTCGACGGGACCGGCGGGCCCGCCGTTGGTGTCACGTACGAACGTGTTGACGCCGACGATCGGCAGGGTGCCGTCGTGCTTGCGGTGCTCGTAGAGCATCGACTCGTCCTGGATCTTGCCGCGCTGGTAGCCGGTCTCCATCGCGCCGAGCACGCCGCCGCGCTCGGAGATCCGGTCGAACTCCTTCAGCACGGCCTCCTCGACGAGGTCGGTGAGCTCGTCGATGATGAACGAACCCTGGAGCGGGTTCTCGTTGAACGCCAGGCCCCACTCGCGGTTGATGATCAGCTGGATCGCCAGCGCGCGCCGCACCGACTCCTCGGACGGGGTCGTCACGGCCTCGTCGAAGGCGTTGGTGTGCAGCGACTGGGCGTTGTCGTAGATCGCGATCAGCGCCTGCAGCGTGGTGCGGATGTCGTTGAAGTCCATCTCCTGCGCGTGCAGGGACCGGCCGCTCGTCTGGATGTGGTACTTCAGCTTCTGCGAGCGCTCCGAGGCGCCGTAGCGGTCCCGCATCGCGACCGCCCAGATGCGGCGCGCGACCCGGCCGATGACCGAGTATTCCGGGTCCATGCCGTTGGAGAAGAAGAACGACAGGTTGGGTGCGAAGTCGTCGATAGACATCCCGCGGGCGAGGTAGGACTCGACGTAGGTGAACCCGTTGGCCAGCGTGAAGGCGAGCTGGGAGATGGGGTTCGCCCCGGCCTCGGCGATGTGATAGCCCGAGATCGAGACCGAGTAGAAGTTGCGCACCCCCTGCTCGATGAACCACTCCTGGATGTCGGCCATGCAGCGCAGCGAGAACTCCGTGGAGAACAGGCAGGTGTTCTGGCCCTGGTCCTCCTTGAGGATGTCGGCCTGCACCGTGCCGCGGACCGTCTGCAGCGCCTTCGCCGGGTCGACCCCGCGCTCGCGCGCCTGGTCCATCACCGTGTTGAGGAAGAAGGCCAGGATCGTCGGCGCGGGACCGTTGATCGTCATCGACACCGAGGTCGTCGGGGCGAGCAGGTCGAAGCCGTCGTAGAGCGCCTTCATGTCGTCCAGCGTGGCCACCGAGACGCCGGAGGTGCCGACCTTGCCGTAGATGTCGGGGCGTACGTCGGGGTCGCGGCCGTAGAGCGTCACCGAGTCGAACGCGGTCGAGAGCCGGGTCGCGGGCTGGCCCTCGGAGAGCAGCTTGAAGCGGCGGTTGGTGCGGAACGGGTCGCCCTCGCCGGCGAACATCCGCGCCGGGTCCTCGTTGGCCCGCTTGTAGGGGAAGACGCCCGCGGTGAACGGGAAGAACCCGGGCAGGTTCTCGTTGCGCAGGAACCGGGTCAGCTCGCCGCGGTCGGTGTAACGAGGGGTCGCCACCCGCGGGATGTAGTTGCCCGCCAGTGAGGTCCGGCCGCTCTCGTCGGCGGCGTACGTCTCCGTGGTCTCCTGCCACGACGAGAGCTGTGTGCGCAGGTCGTCGGGGAGGTCGCCGGCGGGTGCCTCGAGCTCGGGGTGGTCCTCGGCCACGATCTCGTAGGCCTGCTCCTTGCGCGCCGCGGCGACGAGTTCGTCGGTGCGCGCGTGGTAGTCGCGTACGTCGCCCGCGATCTCGGCCAGGTAGCGCACCCGCTTCTCGGGGATGATCGGGTGCAGGCCCGTCGAGTGGCGGGTCGAGACGCGGGGGAGGACGCCCTCGCCCATCGTGAGCCCGGCCTCGGTGAGGAGCCCGCGCAGGTGCTGGTAGAGCGCGGTGACGCCGTCGTCGTCGAAGGCGGCGGCCGAGGTGCCGAAGACCGGCATGTCGTCGGGCGAGGAGGTGAAGGCCTCGCGGTTGCGGACGAGCTGGCGCGACACGTCACGCAGCGCGTCCTCGGCCCCGCGCCGCTCGAACTTGTTGATCGCCACCACGTCGGCGAAGTCGAGCATGTCGATCTTCTCCAGCTGGGACGCGGCGCCGAACTCGGGCGTCATGACGTAGAGCGAGACGTCGACGAAGTCGCTGATCCCGGTGTCGCCCTGGCCGATGCCGGGCGTCTCGACGATCACGAGGTCGACGGCGGCCTTCATCACGGCGAGCACGTCGGCGAAGTGCTCGGGCACCGTGTGTCCACCGCGGGTGGCCAGGGAGCGGTAGAACGTCGTCGAGCCGCCGTCGGTGATGGCGGCCAGCGAGTTCATCCGGATCCGGTCGCCCAGCAGCGCCCCGCCGCCGCGACGACGCGTCGGGTCGATGGCGAGGACGCCGATGCGGAGCTTGTCCTCCTGGTCGGTGCGCAGCCGCCGGACCAGCTCGTCGGTGAGCGAGGACTTGCCGGAGCCGCCGGTGCCGGTGATGCCCAGGACGACCGCGCGGCCCGCCGCGCGCAGCGGGTCCGCGATCTCCGCGGGCAGTCGGCCCTGCTCGGCCGCGGTGATGGACCGCGACAGGGAGAGGGGGCAGCCGGCGAGCACGTCCTCGGCGGCGAAGTTGAAGGTGGGCCACAGGTCGCGGTCGACGTCGCGCACGACCGTGTTGATCATCCCCGGAAGCCCCAGCCGCTGGCCATCCTCGGGGGAGAAGATCTTGACGCCGGAGTTGGCCAGCCGCTCGATCTCGTAGGGCACGATGACGCCGCCGCCCCCGCCCACGACCTTGACGTGACCGGCGCCGCGCTCCTTGAGCGCGGTGACCAGGTACTCGAAGAACTCCACGTGACCGCCCTGGTAGGACGAGACCGCCACGCAGTGGGCGTCCTCCTGGACAGCGGCGTCGGCGATCTCGGTCACCGAGCGGTTGTGGCCGAGGTGGATCACCTCGCACCCCTGTGCCTGGAAGATCCGGCGCATGATGTTGATCGCCGCGTCGTGACCGTCGAACAGGCTGCTCGCGGTCACGATCCGTACGTGGTGCTCGGGGATGTGGAGGTCGGACATGGGCGGTGCTCCCAGGGAATAGTTGGACGTCCAAGTAATTCCAGCATAGGTCGTCCCTCGCGTACTTGCCAGTACGCGACGTCGATGTCTCAGCCGACGGCATCCCCCGAGGCCGCGCGGAGCTGGGTGAGCAGCGCGGTCAGGTCATTCACGTCTTCGATGCCGGGCTTCTCGAAGACCTCGCTGTTGAGCGAGATCGTGGCCGCCTCGACCGTCTCGCGGCCCGTGTCGGAGATGGCGGCGAGAACCACGCGGCCGTCGGCGGCGGAGCGGCTGCGGCGTACGAAGCCCTGCTTCTCCAGTCGGGCGACGGCGCTGGTCACCGAGGCCGGGTGGACCTGGAGGCGGGAACCGAGCTTGGCCATCGGGAGCTGGCCGTCCTGGGTGAAGGAGAGGAGGCGGAGCACCTCGTAGCGGGCGAAGGAGAGGTCGTGGGGTCGCAGCGCGGAGTCGACGCGCTCCATCACGAGCTGGTGCACGCGCACGAGCGAGGTCACCAGCGCCATCCCGTCGGCGGCGTCGGCCCAGCCGTGCGCGATCCACTGCCGTTCTGCCTCGCGGATCGGATCCATGCGGGCCAGCATCACACAGATGGCTTGACGATCGTCCTACGACGGCGCGCCGAACGTCCCGAGCAGGTTGAGAATCACGGCGAGGCCGATGACGGTCGCGAGCACCGAGAGCGTCACGACCAGGCCGACCGCGACGGAGAAGCCCGCCCCCTCGTGCCGGGCGCCGCGCTGCTGCAGCGCGTAGAGCCGGGCGACGCTGGTGATCAGCGTGCGGCCCTCCTCGGCGTCGAAGCGGAACTGGTCCAGGTCGGGGACGGCCTCGGGGTCGTGCACGGTCCACACACCCTGGTCGGTCTGCTCATCATCGGCCTCGATGCGGCGTACGCCGGTTCTCTGCGTGTGGGGCACGTCGCCGAACCAGACGAGGCTGCGGGTGTCCTCGATGATCGCGTACGAGCTCCGGGTCGGCATCGAGACGTGGTAGGTGAAGACCCAGTGCAGCTTGGCGGCCAGCAGCGTGGAGTGCCAGCGCTCGTCGGCCAGGTCGAGCTCCACGTCGAAACCGCGCGCCGTCTCGGTCGCCTTGTAGGGCGTTCCGTCGCACACGCGCGCGACATGGTCGAAGAAGGGCCTCGCATGAGGGGACACGAATCAACAGGTTATCTGTTCCGGGAGCTCTGTGGGCTCACTCCGTGGCGTTGGGCGGCACGTCGATCTGGAAGTGGACCCGACCGCCGTCGACGTCGTCGACGGTGATGATCGCGTCGTACTTCTCGCCCTCGGAGGTGAGGACGCAGGTCATCTCGGTGCCGACCTTGCCCTCGAGGTCGCCGGGGCAGTCGAGATTCTCGGGGATGACGCCGATGGCGTTGGTGAGCTGCTCGGTCGCGATCCGCTCGACGGTCTTCTCCTGCACGTAGTCCTCGCTCGAGCCGCCGCACGCCGTCAGGGCGGGCGACAGCACGAGCAGAGCCGCGCCGGTCAGGGCGCCCGAGAAGGCGTGGGTACGTGTCATGCGCTCAGCCTAGGGGTAGGCAAAGTTCAGGCAGACGTACGCCGCACCCGCTCGGGCGCGAAGACGCGAAGACGCGAACGGCCGAGGGGTCAGCCCACCGGAGCGAAGTCGCGCGCCCCGATGAACGTGGGCCGCGGCCTCGGCGCCGAGAACGGCTCGACCGCGGTGTTCTCCACGCTGTTGAACACCAGGAAGACGTTCGAGCGCGGGTACGGCGTGATGTTGCCGTTGGACCCGTGCATGCAGTTGCAGTCGAACATGACCGCGCTGCCGGCGGCCCCGGCCAGCACGTCGATCCCGTAGGTGTCCGCCATCTTCGTGACCGTCTCCTGGTCCGGGGTGCCGGCGCCCTGCATCACCAGCGAGGACCTGTAGTTGTCCTCAGGAGTGGCACCGCCGCACGAGACGTACGTCCTGTGCGTGCCGGGCATGATCATCAGCGGCCCGTTGAAGGAGTGGTTGTCGGTCAGCGAGATCGAGATGCTGGCGGTCCGCATCCGGGGCAGACCGTCCTCGGCGTGCCAGGTCTCGAAGTCGGAGTGCCAGGAGAAGTCACCGCCGCCGAAGCCGGGCTTGAGGTTGATCCGGCTCTGGTGGATGTAGACCTCCGAGCCCAGGACCTGCCGCGCCCGGCCGACCACGCGCGGGTCGGCCGCCAGCCGGGCGATGAGGTCGCTGATCCTGTGCACCTCGAAGATCGAGCGCACCTCCTGCGAGGCGGGTTCGATGATGGTGCGCTGGTCGGCCCGGATCTCGGGGTCGTTGCTGAGCCGGTGCAGCTCGGCGCGCAGCTCCGCGACCTCCTCGGGCGTGATGAGGTCGGGGACGGTCAGGTAGCCGCGCTCGGCGTAGGAGTCGAGCGTCTGCTGGTCGATGGGCCCGTCGGCAGCGGTGCCCCAGACGACCTTGTCCTGGCGGGGGAGCGTGCTGAAGCCCTCCTCGAGGCGGGTGGGGTACACGTCCTCGACGTGCTCGATTGCAGCGGTCATGCAGTGACCTCCTCGGTCTCGGTGAGAAGCGGGTAGACGCCGTCGGCGTCGTGCACCTCGCGGCCGGTGACCGGTGGGTTGAAGGTGCAGATCAGGCGCAGATCGGTCGTGGCGGTGACGGTGTGCTTGTCGTTCTTGTCGAGCAGGTAGCACATCCCGTCGCGGATCTCGTACGTCTCTCCCGTCTCGCGGTCGAGGAGCTCGCCCTCACCGCCGACGCAGTAGACGCACTCGATGTGGTTGGCGTACCAGAACTCGTTCGTCGTCCCGGCGGGGATGTTGGTCTCGTGGAAGGAGAAGCCGACGCCCTCGCGGGCCAGCACGATCCGGCGGCTGCGCCAGGTGCCGTGCTCGGACTCGACGCGTACGTCTCGGTCGGTGTCGTCGAGGTCTTCCAGATAGGTGACGCGCATGTTGTCTCGTTTCAGGTGTCGGGGGAGGTCAGGCAGCGCTGTCGCCGAGGACGGCCGCGGTGGCCTCCTCGAGGATGGCGATGCCGCGGGCGAGCTCCTCGGAGCTGATGGTCAGCGGCGGCATCGTCTTGAGCACCTCGTCCTCGGGTCCGGAGGTCTCGACCAGCAGGCCGCACTCGTAGGCCGCGGTCGCGATCTTCTCCGCCGAGCTGGCGTCCGGGAAGGCGATGCCGGTCAGGAGACCGCGACCGCGGACGGTCGCACCCTCGTACCGCTCGGCGATCTCCGTCAGCCCTGCGCGCAGCTCGGCGGCCTTCGCCTGGACCTCGTTCTGGAAGGAGTCATCGGCCCAGTACGTCTCCAGCGCCACCTTGGCGGTGACGAAGGCGAGGTTGTGGCCGCGGAAGGTGCCGTTGTGCTCGCCGGGCTCGAACTGGTCCAGGTCCGGCCGGATCAGGGTCAGCGCCATCGGCAGACCGAAGCCGGAGATCGACTTCGACAGGCAGACGATGTCGGGGGAGAACCCGGCCTCCTCGAAGCTGAAGAACGTGCCGGTACGCCCGCAGCCGGCCTGCACGTCGTCGACGATCAAGATGATGTCGTACTCGCGGCACAGGTCCGAGAGCGCCTTGAGCCACTCCAGCCGGGCGGCGTTGAGGCCGCCCTCGCCCTGGACGGACTCCACGATGATCGCGGCCGGCTTGTCGACGCCGGAGCCGCTGTCCTCGAGCACCCGCTCCAGCCACATGAAGTCGTCGACGGCCCCGTTGAAGTAGTCGTCGTACGGGATCTTCGAGCTGTTGGTCAGCGGGATGCCCGCGCCCTTGCGTTTCATCGAGTTGCCGGTCACGGCCAGCGAGCCGAGCGTCATCCCGTGGAACGCGTTGGTGAACGACAGCACGTGCTGGCGCCCGGTCACCTTACGGGCCAGCTTGAGAGCGGCCTCGACGGAGTTCGTGCCGGTCGGACCGGGGAACATCACCTTGTAGTCGAGGCCGCGCGGCTCGAGGATCAGGTCGGAGAAGGCCTGCAGGAAGTCCCGTTTCGCGCTGGTGTGCATGTCCAGCGAGTGAATGATCCGGCCCTCGCGCAGGTAGTCGAGCAGCGGATCCAGCAGCGCGGGGTTGTTGTGCCCATAGTTGAGCGCGCCGGCCCCGGCGAAGAAGTCCAGGAACTCGCGCCCGTCCTCGCTGGTGAGGGTGGAGCCCTGGGAGTGGGTCATCACGGCCGGCCAGCTGCGGCAGTAGCTGCGGACCTGCGACTCCAACGAGTCGAAGATCGCGGTGGCGGGTTCGGTGGTCGTCGTCATGGACATGACACCTCCGGGTGTGGTCGATCGTGCGGTCGAGAACGGGCCGATGCGGAACAACAGCTCCGCGTCGTGCCCGTCGGGGAACATCGCGGCCTCGAAGAGCGGCGTGCGCTCGATCGGGGCGCTGCGGGCGTTCGCGAACGAGGTGAACAGCGCGATGGAGGCGCTGTTGTCCGCGGTGATGGTCGTCTCCAGGCGACGTACGCGGTCGCCGGAGAGGCTGTCGACGAGCTCGTCGAGCATGCGGCGGGCCAGGCCCTGGCCGCGGTGCCGCTCGTCGACGGCGACCTGCCAGATCATCAGGGTCTCTGGCTCGTCCGGACGGCGGTAGCCGATGACGAATCCTCCTGGATCGTCATCGACGGTCGCGACGATCGATGTCGCCGCGAAGTCGCGCGCCCACAGCAGGTAGGCGTACGAGGTGTTGACGTCGAGTACCCGAGATTCCCGTGCCATCCGCCACAGATGCTGACCGTCCTCGAGGTTCGGTGAGCGGAAGTCGACTCGGGTGGCCGACTCCGGGCGGGGCACGCTGCCATTCGAATTGCGATGTGGCATCGCCGCACGACGCTAACAGGATGCAGGACGTAAGGCCCGGGAGGAGTCCGCACTGCGATATGTGGGGCGGATGAGTCGCATATCGGGTGCCGGGCTCCCGAAGGAACGGGTAGGGTGTTCATATAACGCACACATTTGAGAAGGGTCGTCTTCAGATGCTTGAGTCCGCGCCGCCGGCCGGTGCGCAAACGATCGATCGTGGCCTGCGGGTGCTGTGGTACCTGGCCGAGCATCCTCTGGGGGTCACCCTCGCGTCGTTGAGCCGGGACATGGGGATGAACCGCACGGCCCTGCATCGGCTGATGGAGACCTACCGGGCCCACGACATCGTCCGCCGCGACGAGAACAAGTGCTTCCACCTGTCCTACGGGCTCGTGCAGCTCGCCTCGCACGTCGACAGCGACCTGCACCGCATCGCCTACCCGGTGCTGGCCGAGCTGGCGGACGCGACCGGTGGGACCGCGCACATCATGGTCCCGGTCAGTGACAACGAGGTCCAGGCGATCGCCGTCGTGGAGCCACGCAACGCCGCGGTCCATCTCTCGTTCCGGACCGGGCACCGTCACCAGATAGATCGCGGCTCGGGTGGGATCGCGATCCTCGCCGGCCGGCCGCCGAGCGAGGACGACTCCGAGGAGGTGCGTGAGGCCCGACGCCTGGGGTACGCGCTGTCGTTCGAGCAGATCATCCCTGGGGTCGCGGGCGTCTCGGTGCCGGTGCCCACCCCGGCCAAGATGCCGGAGGCGTGTCTCGGGATCTCGCTCGTGGACCGGAACGCGGCGGATCGTGCGGCCCCGCTGGTGGTCAAGGCGGCCGAGGAGCTCAGGTCGCTGCTGCTCGTGCACGGCGGCCAACGCTGAGAACGGCAGGATCCCGGGCCTCGGGCGACGTGCCTCGAGACCCGGGATCCGATCCGGGGTCGTGCCTCGGTCAGGAGTAGACGGGATCGCTCATGTCGCGCTGGGAGGCGACCCAGGCGGGATCGAGCTGGTCCACCATCGACACCGTGCGCGACTCGTCGAAGACCACGACACGGTCGGCGATGGCCCACCGGCCGTCGCGACGTTCGAACCGGTCCACGTAGCGGCAGCGGATGACCGCGAGATCCTGTTCGGCCGCCCCCGGCGCCGGCTTCTGGCGCAGGAAGCACAGACAGTACGACTCGACGCCTGCCGTGTCGTCGTCGACGAAGTCGATCAGCACGTTGCTGATGAAGTGCTGGGACGAGTCGATCGTCCGATGGCGTTGCCTGATGTCCTCGACCAGCCCGGCCGCGTCCCCGGTGTAGCCACCGTGGACGTCGATCGCGTCGTCGAAGTAGCACGCCGCGATCGCATCGTAGTCCAGCCGGTCGACGGCGCGTGCGTACCGGAACAGGACGTCCTGGATCTCGAACCGGTCCTCGATGCGGCTCATGCGTCCGCGACCTCCTTCTGCCTCTCGGTGACCTCTGCCGCGCGTCGGGCGCTCTCGCGTCCGGCGACCCGGCCGAGCACCAGTGCGTGCGCGACCGAGTTGCCGCCGCCGACGTAGCGCTCGCCGAGGATGCCGCCGGCGGCCTCGCCGGCCGCGAAGAGCCCCGGAACCGCGCGGCCATCGGTCCTCACGACGCGCGTGCGAGCATCGATCTGGAGTCCGGTGTGGGTGCAGACCAGCTCGGCCGGCAGCATCCGGACGGCGTAGAACGGGCCGGACCCGATCGGGTCCAGATGCGGTCCGGCGCCCTTCGCCGCCAGGGTCTCGTGCCGAAGGAAGTCCTCGTCGCGCCCGGCCCGGAAGAGCTCGTTGAACCGCTCGACGCTGGCCGTCAGGTTCTCGGCCGGAACCTCCATCAGGCCCGCGAGCTCCTCGAGGGTCTCGGCCCGACGGACGACGCCCTTGCCGACCTCCTCGGCGACGCGGTCGGGGGTCCAGTCGGCGTACCCGTCCGGCAGCGCGGTCCGGGCTCGTTCGTCGAAGACCGACCAGACCCACCCGCCGTTGTCCTTCAGGATCCCCGGGCTGACCGCGTACGGCGCGTCCTCGTCCATGCAGCGACGGCCGTCGGTGTTGACGTGGATGCGGGACGGTGGCGGGAACCCGCTCTGCCAGTGGTGGAAGCGCTGGAACTCGGCGGTGACCAGGAGCAGGCCCCAGCCGTCGCCGAACAGGGACAGGCCGTGCCGCTCGGCGATGCCGATGTGGTCGCCGCGTGAGCCCGGAGCGGCGACCACGAAGAGCGCGTCGCCGGCGACCGAGGTCTCGGGGAAGTACTTCGCCACGAGCCCGGGGTCGGCCGCGAGACCGCCGGAGGCGACCACGACACACGGTGCGGTGATCTCGGTGTCCTCGATGACCACGCCGGCGACCTCGCCGTCACGGACGAGCACGTCCTCCACCCGGCTGCCGAGAGCCAGGTCAACGCCCAGTCGTTGGCGCGCCTTGTCCAGCGCCTGCACCAGGCCGTACCCCTGATCCTTGGGTACGTGCCCGCGCCAGACGTCCTCGACGCCGGCTCGGGTCAGGCCCGGCATGTGCGCGTTGTGGGAGATCTGCGCAGGGATCTCGACTCCCAGGTCGACGACCCAGTCGACGATGGTGCTCGACTCCTCGCAGAACATCCGGACCGGGCCCGGAAGGACGCGCCACTGGTTGAGATCCATGTAGTGCTGGAACATCCGAGCGGGGGAGTCCTCGATGCCGAGGGCGTCCTGGACGCCCGTCCCGGCCGCGGTGAGCAGGCCCGCGGAGAGCTGCGTCGACCCACCTACCTCGGCCTCCGACTCGAGCAACAGGACCCTGGCCCCGTCCTGAGCGGCCGCGATGGCTGCGGCCAGCCCGGCACCGCCGGCGCCGACGACGATCAGGTCGTAGTCGTACGGCTCAGACATGCTGCGAGCCACCGTCCACCGGGATGTTGGTTCCGGTGATGTAGCGGGCGCTGTCGGAGAGCAGGAAGTAGAGGGCGCTGAAGACCTCGATCGGGGCGCCCAGGCGGCGCAGCGGGACGGTGCTGAGCGCGCGGTCGAGCGCCACCGGGTCCTCCTGGACCCAGCGGGTCATCTCGGTGTCGATGAAGCCGGGAGCGATCGAGTTGACCCGGATGTTGTCCGGGCCGAGCTCGACCGACATGCAGGTTGTCAGGTGCTTCACCGCGGCCTTGGAGGAGTTGTACGTCGCCCGGGTGACCCGAGCACGCACGGCTGCGACCGAGCCCATGTTGACGATCACGCCGCCGCCGACGGTGCGGAAGTGACGGGCGGCGGTCTGGCCGCCGTAGACGACTCCGTTGAGGTTGACCCCGTAGGTCAGGGCGAGCTGATCGGGGGAGATGTCGGTGAACTCGGCCTGCGGGAAGACCCCGGCGTTGTTGACCCACATGTCCAGCCGGCCGAACTCGTCGAGCGCCGTGGCCGCCATCGCGTCGTGAGCGGCGGGGTCGGTCACGTCGGCGCCGATCCCGACGACGCGGCCCGCGTCGGGGACACCCGACAGGTTGGCGTTGATCTTGTCCGCGACCGCCGCCATCGCGTCGCCGTCGAGATCGCCGCCGACGGCGTTCACACCGCGGCGGGCGAGCTCCTCGACGAAGAGAGCGCCCATCCCTCGGCCCGCCCCGGTGACGACGACGGTACGTCCGCTGAGCTCGGGGTTGAGGGCCGGCAGCGGGGAGAAGTCGACGCGGCCGGGATTCGAGGTGGCACGTTCGTCAGTCATGGGTGGAGCTCCTTCTTGAGTGGGTCCGGCTGTCCGTCGCGGACGACCAGACGGTGGTGAAGCCGCAGCTCCGGCAGCCGCCGGAACTGATCGGTGATGGTGGTGACGCGCTCGATGCGCGCTCCGCCGGTGGTGAGGTCGTGGGTGGTGACGATGAGGAGGTTCGCCCGTACGACGACCGTGTCGTCGGTGACCCCGTCGAGCGCCACGTTCGTCACGATGTGATGCAGATGCGGGCTGCCCTGATGCACCGTCCGAGCGAACTCCTCCAGGGCCGAGGTACCGACGACCGGATCGGGGTAGGTGGGGGAGTCGAAGACGCCGTCAGCGGTGAACATCGCGGCCCAGTCGGCGGCCTCGCCCCGGTCGATGGCCAGGGACTGTCGTCCGTAGAAGTGCTGGACCTCGACGAAGGCCTCGAGCTCGGGAGTCATCACTCGGCCCCCAGGTCGGCGAGGATCCGGTGGTAGAGCCCACCTGAGGTCAGCCCGCCGTCGGCGACCAGCTCGGCTCCGTTGACGTAGGACGACGCGTCGGAGAGCAGGAAGCACACCACGGCGGCGATCTCGTCCGGCGAGGCGAGCCGGCCCTCCGGCACGGCCCGCAGGCTCGCGTCCACGAAGCTGCTGTCGGGTGCCTGATGCAGCAGCGGAGTGCCGGTCAGCCCGGGGTGGACCGAGTTGACCCGCACCTTCCGGTCCGCGTACTCCAGGGCGCCGACCTTCGACAGTCCCCGCACACCCCACTTGCTGGTGCCGTACGTCGCGGAGAAGTAGCCGACCAGCCCGGCGATGGAGGAGACGTTGACGACCGAGGCGCCGTTCGCGCTGGTCAGGGCCGGAGCGAGGAACTTCATCCCGTAGAAGACGCTGGACAGGTTGATGGCCATCACCTGGTTCCACTGCTCGACGCTGGTCTCCTCGATGCCCAGACGCAGGCTCACGCCGGCGTTGTTCACCAGGCCGTGCAGGGGGCCTTCCCGCTCGACCTCCCGCGAGACCCGGGCCCACGACTCCGGGTCGGCGACGTCGAGGGAGACCACCCGCGCCGAGCCGCCGGCTGCCGAGACCTCCTGGGCCAGGCCTCGAGCGCCGTCCTCGTCCAGGTCGGCGACCCACACGCGTGCGCCGCGTGCCGCCAGCGCGAGGCTGTAGGCGCGGCCCAGGCCGCCGGCGGCACCGGTGATGAAGACGGACCTGCCGTCGAAGTCACGGGTCTCGGTCACAGCTCGAGCTCCTTGCCGCGGGTCTCGGGGAGGAAGAACGTGGCGATGAACGACAGCACGGCGGTGAACAGCAGGAAGCCGGCCGGCGCGAGGTTGTTGCCGGTCAGGCTGATCAGGAGCGTCGCGATGAAGGGGGCCGTCCCGCCCAGGGTCATGTTGGTGAAGTTGTTGGCCAGCGCGATGCCGCTGTAGCGGTAGCGAGCGCGGAAGATCTCGGCGTACGTCGAGAACGAGACGCCGTTGTTGCAGCCGATCACGAAGGCGAGGGTCGCCTGGGCCGCGATCGCGGCACCCACCGAACCGTCACGCATCAGCAGGAAGGCCGGGATCGTCAGGACGACCACCAGGCCGGAGCTGGTGAAGAAGACCGGTCGTCGTCCGAACCTGTCGCCGAGGTAGCCGGCGATCGGCAGGCTGATGACGGCGGCGACCATCGCGATGCACGTGGAGGTGAAGGCGACGTCCGCGGAGTGGCCGCCTTCGGTCTGCAGGTAGCTGGCCGCGTAGACGGAGCAGATGTAGTAGCCGCCGACGATGAGCGCGCCGAGCCCGACCACGAGGAGGACCTGGCGCCAGGCGTGCCGGAGCACGTCGGTGATGGGGTACGCCGACTGCTCGATGTCCTCGGACTCCTGGACGGCTTCGAACTGGTCGGTCTCGTGGAGCTGGCTGCGGATGTAGAGGCCGACCAGGCCGATCACCAGGCTGATCAGGAACGGCACGCGCCAGGCCCACTGGCTGATCGTGTCCTCGCTGAAGGCCGTGTTGACGCCGAGGGCGACGAGCGCGGCCAGCAGGGATCCCAGATAGGTGCCGGTGTTCACGAACGAGGTCTGGAAGGCGCGGTGCTTGGCCGGGGCGTTCTCCGCGACGAACGCGTTGGCGCCGCTGAGCTCACCGCCCGCCGCGAAGCCCTGCAGGCAGCGGCACAGGACCAGGACCGCCGTCGCCCAGACGCCCAGCGTGGCGTACGTCGGCAGGATCCCGATCCCGGCGGTGGCGATCGCCATCAGCAGGATCGTGTAGGTCAGGGAGCGCTTGCGGCCGTACTTGTCGCCGATGTGCCCGAAGAAGATCCCTCCGGGGACGCGCAGGAAGAACGCGACCGCGAAGGCGGCGAACGTGTTCAGCAGCGCGGTGGTGGGGTCGCTCTCGATGAAGAAGTGGCTGGCGATCATCGTCGCCATGTAGCCGTAGATCGCGAAGTCGTAGTACTCGACCACGGTGCCGAGCACGGCCGCCCGGATCACCTTGGCGGTGGACTGGGTGGGACGGCCGGTCTCGGTCGGACTGCCTGCGGTGACGGAAGGACTCATTACTGCCTCTCGGACGTTCAAATAACGAACGAAGCGTTCAATTATGCGTCACCATAACCACCAATGTGTGATGGGCGCAACACCTGCCGGCGGATCGGTGGCCGCGCTCGGCGCCGTGGCCGGTGGCGATGGTTGTGCGTGGAGACGTGCTCTAGTCTGCGGCTGGGGGCTGCTGTGTCCCCGTCGACGACCCGGATCGGGAGGATGAGGATGGCCACGCTTCAAGGCTTGGATCGTGGGCTGGCGGCGCTGGCCTTCGTCTCCCAGAACCCGGCCGGCGTCACGGTGGCCGACGTCGCCGCTCACCTCGGCGTCGACCGCGCGATCGCCTATCGCGTCGTCGCCACACTGGAGGCGCGTGCCCTCGTCACGCAGGGGCGCAACAAGCGCCTACGCCTCGGTGCCGGCGTGGTCGCGCTGGCGGGTCGCTTCTCGGCTCAGCTGATCCAGGCGGCCGAGCCTTCGCTGCAAGATCTTGCCGACGCGGTCGGCGCTCCGGCGTTCCTGACCCTCGCGCACGGCGAGGACGAGTGTGTCCCGGTGCTCGAGGCCGACCCGAAGGTCGGCCAGGGGCCCGTGCGGGTCGGCTATCGGATCGGGCTGCGCTACCCGCTCGACAAGGGTGCGAGCGGGATCGCGATCCTCGCGCTCGCCGGCCCGCGGCCGGGCGATTCCGCCGCGGTTCGGGAGGCGCGCGAGCTCGGCTACAGCCACACCGCGGGCGAGCTGCAGCGTGGCGCGGTCGGGATCGCCGTCGGCTTCGAGGCTCCCGGGTCGCTGCGGGCGTCCGTTGGCGTCGTCACGATGGACGACATCGACCCGACCGAGGTCGGCCCGCTGGTGGGTGCCGCCGCTCGGCGCCTGGCCGAGCTCGGCCTGGGCTGAGTCGGCGCTCTCTTGACGACGCGCGGGCCGTCGTCCTACTTTTGCGCTTAGAGCGCACATAAATGTGCGTTCAACGCACAAGGAGCACTCATGCCGTACTACCACTCCGCCGGCGCCGTTCCCCCGAAGCGGCACACCCAGCACCGCGACGAGGCCGGGAACCTCTACTTCGAGGAGCTCATGGGGGAGGAGGGCTTCTCCTCGGACTCCTCGTTGCTGTACCACCGGCACATCCCCTCGGCCGTGAGTGAGTACCGCGCGTGGGAGCTGAACGACCAGTCCCTCGTGCCCAACCACCCACTCATCCCGCGGCACCTGTCGACGCACAAGATCTTCGCCGAGGGCGCGACCGGCATCGACGCCGTGACGGGACGTCGGCTGCTGCTCGGCAACGATGACGTACGGCTGTCCTACGTCGTGGCCGACGCGGTGAGCCCCTACTACCGCAACGCGCTCGGCGACGAGTGCCTCTACGTCGAGGACGGCGCCGGACGGGTGGAGACCGTGTTCGGCGACCTCGAGGTGGGGGACGGCGACTACGTGATCATCCCGCGCGCGACGACGTACCGGGTCGTCCCCGACGGTGTGCTGCGCATCTACGCGATCGAGGCCAACTCCCACATCGGGCCGGCCCGGAACTACCTCTCGAAGCACGGTCAGCTGCTCGAGCACGCCCCCTTCTGCGAGCGCGACCTCCGGCTGCCCGAGGGACCGAAGGTGGTCGAGGGCGAGAACGTCGAGGTCCACATCAAGCACCGCGGGCCGGACGGGATCGCCGGCAGCATCCACGTGCTGCCCCACCACCCGTTCGACGTCGTCGGCTGGGACGGGTGCCTCTACCCCTACGTGTTCAACATCAGGGACTTCGAGCCGATCACCGGCCGGATCCACCAGCCGCCGCCGGTGCACCAGGTCTTCGAGGGCAACAACTTCGTGATCTGCAACTTCGTGCCGCGCAAGGTCGACTACCACCCGCTCGCGATCCCCGTGCCCTACTACCACTCCAACGTCGACTCCGACGAGGTGATGTTCTACTGCGGCGGCGACTACGAGGCGCGCAAGGGATCCGGCATCGGCCAGGGGTCGATCTCGCTGCACCCGGGTGGTCACCCGCACGGCCCGCAGCCGGGCGCGTACGAACGCAGCATCGGTGCGGAGTTCTTCGACGAGCTCGCCGTCATGGTCGACACCTTCCGGCCGCTGCTGCTCGGCGAGGCCGGCCGCGCGACCGACGACGGACAGTACGCCTACTCCTGGGTGCGCAACCGATGAGGACGTTGGCGGGGCTGCTCGACGACGCGGCCGTGTTCCCGCCGGGGAACGCGCCGCTCGATCAGGCCGTCGACGCTCACGTACGTCATCTGCGGTCGGCCCATGCCGGCCTGGTCGGGCCGCTCGTCCTGGCCGCCAAGGACCTGGGTGCGCTCGAGGTCGTCCTGGGAGATCGGCCTGGGCACTCCGTCGACCTCACCCTGACGGTTCCGCTGCCGGGGCTCGTCCCGGCGATCGCCGCCGCACGAGCGGTCCGGTCCGTCCGCCTCGTCGGACTCGAGGTGGCGCTTCCCGACGGGGCCACCGCCGCTGAGGCCCTGGCGGCGCTCGACGCCGCCGACCTCGACGCCGACCTGACCAGCTATGTCGAGGTGCCCCGGGACGGTCGCCGCGCCGACCTGTTCGCGGCCCTGGCAGGCACGCGCTATCGCGCGAAGCTCCGCACCGGCGGCGTCCGGGCGGACCTCTACCCCGACGAGACGGAGCTGGCCGCAGCGGTCAGGTCCGCGGTCTCCCTCGGGGTGCCGTTCAAGGCCACCGCCGGTCTGCACCACGCCGTGCGCAACACGGATCCCGCGACGGGGTTCGAGCAGCACGGCTTCCTCAACGTCCTGGTGGCGACCGGGTGCGCGCAGGACGGTGGCGACGACACCGAGGTCGCGAAGCTGCTCGCCGAGCGGGACGGCGGCCGTCTCGCCGAGCAGGTCCGAGCGCTCGAGCCCTCGGTGCGGGATGCGTTCTGCTCCTTCGGCACCTGCTCCATCGACGAACCCATCACCGAGCTGGTCGACCTCGGCCTGCTCGACCCCCGATACAAGAAGGATCTCGCGTGACCACCATCAGCATTCCCGACGGCTCGCTCTTCGGCCTCGCCAACCTTCCCTACGGGGTCTACTCGATCCCCGGCCAGGACCCGCGGGTCGGCGTACGTCTGGGCGAGCACGTGGTCGACCTGGCCCTTCTCCTCGGTGACGACGTGTTCGCCGCCGGCAGCCTCAACCCGTTCATGGCACAGGGCTACGAGCGCTGGGTCGAGGTCCGCGCGTCGATCACCGAGCGGATCCAGGGTGACGTGCCCGACGAGGCCGTGCACGACCTGCGGGACGTCACGCTCCACCTTCCCTTCGAGGTCGCCGACTACGTCGACTTCTATGCCTCCGAGCACCACGCCGGCAACCTCGGCCGACTGTTCCGTCCGCAGGCCGCGGAGCCGCTGATGCCGAACTGGAAGCACCTGCCCGTCGGCTATCACGGCAGGTCCTCGTCGATCGTCGTCTCCGGCACCGAGATCGTCCGCCCGTCCGGCCAGCGCAAGGACGCCGCCGACGAGCTGCCGGTCTTCGGCCCGTCCACCCGGCTCGACATCGAGGCCGAGCTGGGCTTCGTCGTCGGCACCGGGAGCGCGATGGGGACCAGCATCCCCGCCGGCGATGCCGAGCGACACATCTTCGGTGTGGTGCTGTTCAACGACTGGTCCGCGCGCGACATCCAGGCCTGGGAGTACGTTCCGCTCGGCCCGAACCTCGGCAAGTCGTTCGCCTCGACCGTCTCGGCCTGGGTCGTCCCGCTCCTCGCGCTGGAGTCCGCACAGGTCCCGACGCCCGCACAGGAGCCCGCGGTCCTGCCCTACCTGCAGATGCCGCGTCCCTGGGGGCTGGACATCGAGCTCGAGGTGGTCTGGAACGGGCAGGTCGTGTCCCGCCCGCCGTACGCCGCCATGTACTGGTCACCGGCGCAGATGCTCGCCCACCAGACCGTCAACGGTGCGCCCAGCAGTACCGGGGACCTGTTCGCCTCCGGGACGATCTCCGGCCCGGGCAAGGATCAGCGCGGTGCGTTCATCGAGCTGACCTGGGGCGGCGCCGAGCCGGTCGAGGTCAACGGCTCCCCGCGTACGTTCCTGGAGGACGGCGACGAGATCGCGCTCCTCGCCACCGCGCCCGGTGCCGACGGCACCCGGATCGGGTTCGGGGAGGCACGCGGCCGCATCGTGGGCAGGGCCTGAGCGAACCCGATCAGGCAGACGTACGCCGCACCAGCTCGGGCGCGAAGACGACCCGACGCGGGATGGTGGTGGTGCCGTCGAGCTGGGCGAGGAGGAGCCGGGCGGCCTCCTCGGCCATGTCTCCTATCGGGTTCTTGACCGTGGTGAGCGGGGGAGTGGTGCGCTCGGCGATGCCTAGGTCGTCGTAGCCGACGACCGCGACGTCGTCCGGGACGCGGCGGCCGGCTCGCTCGAGGGTGCGGAGCGCACCCGCGGCCATCAGGTCGGAGGCGACCATGAGGCCGTCGATGTCGGGATGCCTGCCCAGCAGGATCTCGCAGGCGGCCTCGCCGCCGTCCTCGGTGAAGTCGCCCTCGACGACCGCATCGGCGGCGAGACCGGCGGCGTCCAGGGCGGCCCGCCAGCCGGCCACCCGGTCGGCTCCCGCACTCATGTCGGCGGGGCCGGTGATGGTGCCGATCCGGCGGCAGCCGCGGTCGATGAGCACCTGGGTGACCTCGCGCGCGCCGGCGAAGTTGTCGGTGTCGGCGTAGGAGACCCGCTGGGCGCCGGTCCACGGGCGGCCGACGAAGGCCGCCGGCAGGCCGAGGTCGGCGACATGGTCGGCGAGCAGGTCGCTGCGGTGCGAGGAGACGACGATGGCACCGTCGATGTGGCCACCGCGCAGGTAGCGCAGCAGCCGTTCCTCCTCATCACCCGGGCGGGCGATCAGCAGCACCACCTGCAGGTCGCGCGCCGAGAGGGCCCGCGTGACGATCCGCAGCGTACGGGCGAAGAACGGGTCGGCGAAGACCCGCTCGTCGGCCTCGGGGATGACCATGGCGACCGAGTCGGTACGCCGGGTCACCAGCGATCGCGCCGCGGGGTTGGGGGTGTAGCCGAGCGTGCGGACGGCCTCGGCGACGGCCTCGGCGGCCTTCGCGGAGACGCGAGAGCCGCCGTTGATCGCGCGCGACGCGGTCGCCCGGCTGACACCAGCCATCCGGGCGACCTCGTCGAGCGTGGGCATGTTCACGACAGTGCCTATTCCTTCCGGGCCGGCACCCGGTTGTTGGCGGCGACATCGGCGAACCAGAGGCCGCTGTCCTTCGGCGTACGCACCTGGGTCTCGAAGTCCACGTGCACGATCCCGAACCGGTGGGCGTAGCCGTAGCTCCACTCGAAGTTGTCGAGCAGGGACCAGGCGAAGTAGCCCTGGATGTCCGCGCCCTGCTCGATCGCGTCGAGCGTCGCGCGCAGGTGCTGGTCGATGTAGTCGAGTCGGGCGGTGTCGTGCACTGCGCCATCCTCGACCACGTCGTCATAGTAGGCGCCGTTCTCGGTGATGTAGATCGGCGGGGCACCGTATTCGTCGCTGAGCCGGGTCAGCAGCCGGGTCAGCCAGACCGGGTCGATCTCCCAGTCGCGGGCGGTCGTGGGGCGACCGGTACGCGGGGTCACGAACTCCGCACCGGGGTAGGGGTTGCCACGCGGCAGGTCGGAGTGCACCAGCCGGCTGCCCAGCACCTGGTCTGGGTCGATCTCGAACGGCTCCGCCGCGATGGCGTTGCCGAAGTAGAAGTTGATCCCGAGCACGTCGAGCGGAGCCGAGATGACCTCGAGGTCGCCCTCGAGCACCCAGTCCTGCCACGGCCGGCCCTGGAAGGTCAGGCCCTCGGTGTCGGCGGCCAGGTCGTCGGCGTACTTGCCTCGGAACAGCGGCTCGAAGAACACCCGGTTGTGCAGACCGTCGATCCGCCGGGTCATGTCGACGTCCTCGGGACGGTCGGCGTCGTAGGGGTCGACGACCGTCGGGTTGAGGGTGATGCCGAGCGACTTCCCGTTCTCCGGCGTCGCGCCGCGGCTGCGCAGCTCGTTGACCACCAGGCCGTGACCGAGCATCAGGTGGTGAGCCGCGACGATGCCGGCCACACCCTCCTGGCGACCTGGCGCGTGCTGGCCACCGGAGTAGCCGAGGAACGCCGAGCACCACGGCTCGTTCAGCGTCGTCCAGTTGTCGACGCGGTCGGAGAGCGCGTCGTAGACGGTCGTGGAGTACTCCACGAACCGGTAGGCGGTGTCCCGGCTGGTCCAGCCACCCTGCTCCTCCAGCGCCTGCGGCAGGTCCCAGTGGTAGAGCGTGATCCACGGCGCGATCTCGGCCTCGAGCAGCTCGTCCACGAGCCGGCTGTAGAAGTCGAGCCCGGCCTGGTTGACCTTCCCGCCGTCGGGACGGATCCGCGGCCACGCCGTCGAGAACCGGTACGAGGCCAGGTTGAGGCGCTTCATCAGCGCGACGTCCTCAGGCACCCGGTGGTAGTGGTCGCAGGCCACCTCGCCGGAGTCGCCGTTGAGGATCGCTCCCGGCACCTTGGCGAAGGTGTCCCAGTTGCTGGGCGTACGTCCGTCCTCGTCGATGGCTCCCTCGATCTGGTAGGAAGCGGTCGCCGCGCCCCAGAGGAAGTCCTTCGGGAACGTACGTTCGGCGTGGGTGGGGTTTGTCGAGAGGGTCATCCCTTGACGGCTCCTTGCATGATGCCGGACACCAGGTGGCGTCCGGTGGCGATGAACAACAGCAGCAACGGGATCGTCGCCATGATGGTCCCGGCCTGGAGC
The DNA here is from genome assembly GCF_044767415.1 of Nocardioides sp. NPDC101246. Taxonomy (NCBI): domain Bacteria; kingdom Bacillati; phylum Actinomycetota; class Actinomycetes; order Propionibacteriales; family Nocardioidaceae; genus Nocardioides; species Nocardioides sp. NPDC101246. The sequence goes on along the minus strand of NZ_JBIWNX010000013.1, from coordinate 65,150 downwards.
AGAGCGAGGTCGCTCAGCCCCTGCCCGGGTGCGATCTTGAGCTTGTCGAGCGCGGTCTGGAGGGTCTGGACGTCGGAGTTCTGCAGCACCAGCAGTGGCCACATGAAGTCCGTCCAGACGCTCATGAACGTGAACAGCGCCAAGATCGCCATCGCCGGACGTGCTGCCGGGACGGCAACTGTCCAGGCGATGCGGATCTGGGAGCAGCCGTCGACGCGGGCCGCGTCGATCAGCTCGTCGGGGATCGCGTCGACGAGGTACTGACGCATGAAGAACACCCCGAACGCGGTCACCAGCCACGGCAGGGTGACCGCGGTCAGGGTGCCGTCGAGGCCGAGGTTGCTGAACTGCTTCAGCATCGGCACCAGCGCCAGCTGGGTCGGGACCGCCAGCGTCATGACGATGAACGCCATCAGCACGTTGGACCCCTTGAAGCGGAGCTTCGCGAACGCGTAGCCCGCCAGCGTCGAGAACGCCACCACCGAGAATGCGCCGATGCTCGAGACGATGACCGAGTTGAGCAGCGCCGACCAGAAGTCGATCTGGTCGAAGACCCGCTTGGCGTTGTCGATGAAGTGGCCGCCGGGCACCAGCGGGGGCGGTGACTGGAGGGTCCTCTCCTTGGTGACCGTGCCCATGACGTAGGACCAGTAGAGGGGGAAGACGGAGCCGAGGACGAACGCGGCGAGCAGCGCGTAGACCAGGAAGCCGGGCTTGTTGATGCTGTGCATCTTGGAGCTCATCGGGCCACCTCCGTAGCGCGAGCGCCAGAATACGGACGCGGTCCGATGAAAGTTTCGATGTTCGCTCGCTGACGCTCGCTCATCGGGCACCTCTGTTCTGGATCGCGCGGGTGATCACGAAGTTGAGCAGGGCGACCCCGACGATGAGCAGGAACAGCAGCCAGGCCGCGGCGGCCGCCCGGGGATAGGGGTCGGTCGCGCTGTTGGCGGTGTTGAAGACGTACATCGTCAGGGTCTGGAACTGGTAGTTCGCTCCGCCCTGGTGCTGCAGGTTGGTGTCGAAGAGCCGCGGCTCGGTGAAGATCTGCAGACCGCCCATCGTCGAGGTGACGATCACGAAGATCATCGTCGGGCGGATCGAAGGCAGGGTGATGTTCCAGAACTGGCGTCCGCTGCCGGCCCCGTCGAGGGAGGCGGACTCGTAGAGGTCACGGGGGACCGCCTGCATCGCCGCCAGGATGATCAGCGTGTTGTAGCCGGTCCAGCGCCAGTTGACCATCGTCGCGATCGCCGTCCAGCTGGCGAAGCGGTCGGTGTGCCAGCCGATCGGGTCGATCCCGATCACGCCGAGCATCTGGTTGGCGAGCCCGGACTTGTCGGCGAAGATCGCGCTCCAGATGAGCGCGGCCGCGGCGGGGGCGACGACGTACGGCAGCAGGACCGACATCCGCCACCAGGAGCGTCCGCGCAGGTTGGTGTCGAGGAGCGCCGCGATGACCGTCGCGATGATCACCTGCGGCACCGAGGAGAGCAGGAAGATCCCGACCGTGTTGACCAGGGCCTTGTGGAAGACCGGGTCGGTGATGACGTGGACATAGTTCGCCCAGCCGACCGGGTCACCCACGGCGCCGCCGAAGCGCGGCCAGGAGAAGAAGGACAGGTAGCCCGTGTAGAGCAGCGGGTAGAGGCCGATCGCCGCGAAGACGATGAAGAACGGCGCGATGAAGAGGTACGGCGCGTACTTCACGTCCCAGCGGCTGAGCCGCTGCCGCAGGGCCGAGGGGCCCTGCGGCGAGCGGCTCGCCTGAGGGGATGTCTTGAGCATCTTCAGATCAGAGGTTGCCCACGGCGCCGACGAAGGTCGTCCAGGACGTCTCGGGGTCCTCGCCCTCGTCGACACGCTGGATCGCGGTCTGGAAGAGGCCGAGTACGTCGGAGTACTTGTCGCCCTTGAACGGGACACCCGGCGTGACCGCAGCGGCGCGGTTGGTCAGGATCTCGGTGGTCTTGGCGTTGCCGAAGTAGGGGTCCTCGGCGTTCTCGGACTGGAGGGTCGTCTGCGCCTCGAGGTTGCCCGGGAAGTTGCCGGCAGCCTTGGACGCGGAGACCTGCGACTCGGCGTTGGTCAGGTAGTTGGCGACCTCCTGGGCCTCCTCGGTGTGCGCGCCGCTGGCCGGGACGGCGAGGAACGAGCCGCCCCAGTTGCCGCCGCCACCCGGGAAGGCGTCAGCGATCCGCCAGCCCGTCACGTCCGGCGCCGAGGACTTGATGTTGGCGAACATCCAGCCCGGGCAGGGCATCGTGGCGAAGCCGTCGTTGGTGAAGTTCGCCTGCCAGTCCTCGCCCCACTGGACGACCTTGGTGGACAGGGTCGGGGAGTACTTCGTGACGGTGTCGTAGACGGCCTTCAGCTCGTCGTTCTCGACGTTGACCTTCTGGTCCTCGGTCTGGAACGGGAACTCGACCTGGTTGAGCATGGCCTGCGCGACCGAGCCGGAGGCGTCGTACCACTTCGTCTTGGGGACCTTCTTGGTGAACTCCTCGCCGGTCTTGTAGTAGGTGTCCCAGTCCTTGAAGAGGGCTGCGGCGTCGGCGGGCTCGCTCGGGAGGCCGGCCTTCTCGAAGAGGTCGGCGCGGTAGCACATCGCCTCGGGGCCGATGTCGGTCGGGTAGCCGATCTGCTTGCCGTCGGTGGTCTGGCCGGCCTTGTAGGCGTATTCGACCCAGCGGCCGTCGAGCTCGGGGTCGGAGATGTCGGCGAACTGCTCGTTCGCGCCCTCGGCGACCAGCGCCGCCATGGCGTCACCCTCGACCGCGATCACGTCGGGGAGCTCGGTGCCTGCCTGGAGGGCCTTGGTCATCGACTCCTTCCAGGTGTCCCACTCGGCGATCTTGGTCTGCTTGATCTTGAAGGGGCGCTCGGGGTCGGCGTTCCACTTCTCGATCTGCTCGTCGTAGCCGAACTCGCTGAACGTGGTGATGGTGAGCGTGTCGTCCTTACCGAGAGAGGACTGCTCATCGCCGTCGCCGCCACCGCAGGCCGTCAGGCCGAGGACGAGAGAGGCGACGGCGCATGCGGCCAGGGCGGTTCTGGGCCGGCGGTGCCAGGGCTTGGAGTTGTTGGACACGGGAGTGCTCCTGCACGTCTGTGTGGGGAGTGAGAGCGCTTCCACTCTCGGGATTACGGAGAGTGTGATTGCGCTCACAGGGTTCTGTCAAGTAGCCCGGTGGTAACGATTTCGTGATTGTGGGAGCGCTTCCACCAAAATGGGGAATCCGGGGCGCGAGTCAGCCCGAGATGACGCTGAGCAGCCGAGCGGTCTCGGCAGCCATCGCGTCGCGGCCGGCGCCGAGATAGCGGCGCTGGTCGACCAGGTTCGGGTCGGCTCCGAGGGTTTCGCGGACCGCGCCGGTGAAGGCCTTGTTGAGCTGGGTGGCGACGTTGATCTTCGTCATCCCGGCGGCGATGGCGGCTCGGAGCCCGTCGTCGCTCACGCCGGAGGAGCCGTGCAGGACCAGTGGGACGTCGACGGCGCGGTGGATCTCCGCGATCAGGGCCTCGTCCAGGGCCGCGTCGCGGGTGGTCATCTTGTGGCTCGAGCCGACCGCGACGGCGAGGGCGTCGACGCCGGTGCTGGCGACGAACGCGGCCGCCTCGGCCGGGTCGGTGCGTACGCCGGGAGCGTGGACGCCGTTTTTGCCGCCGACCTCGCCCAGTTCGGCCTCGACGTGGGCGCCGCGGTCGTGGCAGCGGCGAGCGACGGCAGCGGTGCGGGCGAGGTTGTCCTCGTAGGGGAGCTGGGAGGCGTCGTACATCACCGAGGAGAAGCCGAGATCGACCGCGATCCCGACCAGACGCTCGTCGGTCGCGTGGTCCAGGTGGAGCGAGATCGGCATGGTGGACGCCGATGCCACCGCGATCGCGGCATGGGCCAGCGGTGCCAGGCCGCCGTGGTAGCGCACCGCGTTCTCGCTGATCTGGACGATGACCGGCCGGTTCGCGGTCTCGGCTCCGGTGGCGATCGCCTCGACGGTCTCCAGGTTGATCGCGTTGAAGGCGGCGACGCCGCGGCCCTCCTCATAGGCCGAGCGGATCAGCGAGGCGGTGGTCGTGAGGGTCATGATCGAAGTGTCGCAGGCAGATCGCAACGAAACGGCCGCCGACCCATGGGGTCGGCGGCCGTCAGGAGAAGTCGGTCAGGACTTGTTGGCCTTGCGCGCTCGGCTCGCGATCTTGGCGCGGTCGTTCTGGTCGAGGATGACCTTGCGGATCCGGACCTGCTCGGGGGTGACCTCGACGCACTCGTCCTCGCGGCAGAACTCCAGGCACTGCTCGAGGGAGAGCTTCTTCGGCGGGATGAGCTTCTCGAAGTTGTCGGAGGTGGCGGAGCGGACGTTGGTCTGCTGCTTCTCCTTGGTGATGTTGACGTCCATGTCGTCGGCGCGGGAGTTCTCGCCGACGATCATGCCCTCGTAGACCTCGGTGGTCGGCTCGACGAACATGACCCCGCGCTCCTGCAGCGACGTCATCGCGTAGGCCGTGGCGGCACCGGAGCGGTCGGCGACGAGCGAACCGTTGTTGCGCGAGCGGATCTCGCCGGCCCAGCGGTCATAGCCCTCGGAGATGTGGTGGGCGATGCCGGTGCCGCGGGTCTCGGTGAGGAACTCGGTGCGGAAGCCGATCAGGCCACGCGCCGGCACGATGAACTCCATCCGGACCCAGCCGGTGCCGTGGTTGGTCATGCCCTCCATCCGGCCCTTGCGGTTGGCGAGCAGCTCGGTGATGCTCCCGAGGTATTCCTCCGGGGCGTCGATCGTCAGGCGCTCGAACGGCTCGTGGAGCTTGCCGTCGACCTCCTTGGTGACCACCTGCGGCTTGCCGACGGTCAGCTCGTAGCCCTCGCGGCGCATCTGCTCCACCAGGATCGCCAGTGCCAGCTCGCCGCGGCCCTGGACCTCCCAGGCGTCGGGACGCTCGGTGTTGAGGATCCGCAGGGAGACGTTGCCGATGAGCTCGGAGTCGAGGCGGTCCTTGACCAGGCGCGCGGTCACCTTGCCGCCCTTGACCTTGCCGACCAGCGGCGAGGTGTTGGTGCCGATCGTCATCGAGATGGCGGGCTCGTCCACGTGGATCAGCGGCAGCGCGACCGGGTTCTCCGGGTCGGCGAGGGTCTCGCCGATGGTGATCTCGGGGATGCCCGCGACGGCGACGATGTCGCCCGGGCCGGCCTGCTCGCCGGGCTTGCGCTCGAGTCCCTCGGTGATGAGGAGCTCGGTGATGCGTACGTTCTTGACCTCGCCGTTGCGCTGCATCCAGGCGACGTTCTGGCCCTTCTTCAGGGTGCCCTGGTGGATGCGGACCAGCGCGAGGCGGCCCAGGAACGGGGAGGCGTCGAGGTTGGTGACGTGAGCCTGCAGCGGCGCGCCGGCCTCGTAGGTCGGGGCCGGGATGGTCTCCATGATCGTGGAGAAGAGCGGCTCGAGGTCCTTGGAGTCGGGCAGCTCGCCGTTGCCGGGCTGCACGAGGGAGGCGACGCCGGCCTTGCCGGAGGCGTAGATCACCGGGAAGTCGAGGGCGTCTTGGCTGTGGGAGTCGTCGAGCAGGTCCATGAAGAGCTCGTACGTCTCGTCGACGACCTCCTCGATGCGGGCGTCGGGGCGGTCGACCTTGTTGACCACCAGCACGACCGGCATGTCGGCGTTGAGCGCCTTGCGCAGCACGAAGCGGGTCTGGGGAAGGGGCCCTTCGCTCGCGTCCACCAGGAGCACGATCCCGTCGACCATCGACAGGCCGCGCTCGACCTCACCACCGAAGTCGGCGTGGCCGGGGGTGTCGATGATGTTGATCGTCATCCCCTCGGGTGCGCTCGGCCCGTTGTAGTGGATGGCGGTGTTCTTCGCGAGGATGGTGATGCCCTTCTCGCGCTCCAGGTCACCGGAGTCCATGACGCGGTCCTCGACCGACTCCATGGCGTGCTCGGAGAAAGCACCGGCCTGCTTGAGCATGGCGTCGACCAGCGTGGTCTTGCCGTGGTCGACGTGCGCAACGATGGCGACGTTGCGGAGATTGGCCTTGAGGATCTCGGACATGTGCGAAGCGGCTCGATTTCTGGCGCGGGACGGGACATCTGATCTTATCCGCCGTGACCTCCTTGACCCGCATCCGGAGATGACGGTTGGCTGAGGCGCATGACTTCTCGGAAACACCTCTGCCAGATCGTGCCCCCGTATCTCGTGCAGCGGCTCAACGCCGGCCGCCTCGACCAGGACAACGCATTCCGAGCCGCTCGGACCGAGCACCTGACCAGGGTTCTCGCCCAGCTCCCCGCCCCGGAAGCCGGCGAGACCGCCGCCGAGGCCGGGGACTGGACGGTCTACACCGCGAACAACGGCACCGACCTGCCCGGGGAGAAGGTCCGCGCCGCCGGCGACCCGGAGTCGGGCGACGAGAGCGCCGACGAGGCCGCGACCGGCATCACCGGCTCGCTGGCGCTCTTCGAGGAGGTCTACGGCCGCGACTCCTACGACGGGCGGGGCATCGAGGTCGTGATGACCGTCCACTACGACCGCGACTACGCCAACGCCTTCTGGGACGGCACCCAGCTGGTCTTCGGTGACGGCGACGGCGAGATCTTCCAGCGGTTCACCAAGGCAGTCGACGTGATCGGTCACGAGCTCTCCCACGCGGTCACCGAGCACACCGCCGGTCTCGTCTACCAGGGCCAGCCCGGCGCGCTCAACGAGTCGATGTCGGACGTGTTCGGCTCCTGCCTCAAGCAGCGCCTGCTCGGCCAGAGCGCCGACGAGGCCGACTGGATCATCGGCGCGGGCCTCTTCACCGAGTCGGTCCAGGGGGTCGGGCTGCGGAACATGCTCGAGCCCGGGACCGCCTACGACGACCCCACCCTGGGCAAGGACCCGCAGCCGGCCCACATGGACGACATCTACGACGGCACCGACGACAACGGCGGCGTCCACATCAACTCCGGCATCCCCAACCGCGCCTTCGCCCTCGCCGCCAAGGCGATCGGCGGCAACTCGGGGGACGGCGCCGGCAAGATCTGGTACGCGGCGCTGACCAACGGCGCCGTCACCACCGACACCGACTTCGCCGGGTTCGCCGCGGCCACCGTCGCCGAGGCCGGCGATCAGGCCGAGGCGGTCACCACCGCCTGGTCCGAGGTCGGGGTCACCTTGTCCTCAGGGAGCCCGGCGCCCGACGGTGAGGGTCCGACCCTGGTGCGGGTGCGCCGAAGCGGCGGTTTCCTGGGCCGTACCAAGGAGGGGGCCGCGGAGCTCGCGCCCTCGGCCGCGCAGGTGGCCACCGTGCGCAACCTGGTCGCCGGCGGAGCCACTGCGTCGAAGCCGAAGGGCGCTGACCGTTACATCTACGAGTTCGAGGTCGACGGCCGCACCGTCGTCGTGCACGAGGGCGACATGAGCCCTGAGCTGCGCGCCGTCGCCAACGAGCTGCTCGAGAGCTGATCGTTAGGGAATGGCGCGGTCGAGCGCGGCCTCGACGTGCACGGTGATCGCGTCGAGGATGGGTACGTCGACATCGCTGGGCCGCACCAGGAGGCTGAGCTCGGAGGCGCCGAGGATCACGCCGTCGGAGCCCGCGTCCCACAGCTCGTGGACGACCTCGAGGACCCGCTTGCGGGAGCCCGCGACGACGTTTCGGTGGATGAGCTCCTCGTAGATGATCGAGTCGAGCATCTCCACGTGGAGGGTGTCGGGCAGGTTCACGTCGACGCCGTGGTCGGAGATGCGCTGGGCGAAGAAGTCGTTCTCCACGGTGTAGCGGGAGGCGAGGAACCCGGCCTTGGTGATGCCGAGCTCCTTGGCCTTCGCGGCGAGCTCGTCGGCCAGGTGCAGCACGGGTACGTCGACAGCGGCCGCCACCTCGTCGTAGACCTTGTGGAAGGTGGTGGTGCACAGCAGGATGAAGTCGGCGCCGCCGGCCACCACGCTGCGGGCCGCGGCGGTCAGGATCTCGGCGACCTGGTCCCAGGACTCCTTCTCCTGAAGGGCCGTCAGCTCGGCCAGGTCGACGGAGGCCAGCACGATCTTGGCGGAGTGGAGACCGCCGAGCCGCTCCTGGACACCCTTGTTGAGTCCCTCGTAGTAAGCGGCGGTGCTTTCCCAGCTCATGCCGCCGATGAGTCCGATCGTCTGCACGTCATCGAGTGTGACACCGTCGGAGGCTGCGTACGGAATCCTCGGCGCCCCTGACCAGCGCAGACGTCGGTCAGCCCTCGCGGTGCACCTTGTGCGGGGCGGCCTGGGCGCGCGGCTTGATCACCAGCTCGTCGATGTTGACGTGAGCCGGGCGGGTGGCCATCCACACGATCGCGTCCGCGATGTCCTCGGCGACCAGCGGGTCCGCGACACCCTGGTAGACCTTGTCGGCCGCCGCCTGGTCGCCACCGAGACGTACGAGCGAGAACTCCTCGGTCTGGACCATGCCCGGGGCGATCTCCATGATCCGCACCGGCTTGTCGACGATCTCCAGACGCAGCGCCTCGGTGACCGCACGGGTGCCGAACTTGGCCGCGTTGTAGCCCGCGCCGCCCTCGTAGGCGCGCCGGCCGGCGATCGAGCCGACGTTGATCACCGCGCCCGCCCCCGACGCGACCAGCGCAGGGAGCAGCGCCTTGGTCACCCGGGTCAGACCGATCACGTTGACCTCGAACATCGCCTGCCACTTGGCCAGGTCGGCCTCGGCCACCTGGTCCACGCCGAAGGCGCCGCCGGCGTTGTTGACCAGCAGGTCGAGACGGTCCCCGACCGCCTCGACGAGCGCCGCGACGGAGTCGTCGGAGGTGACGTCGGTCGCGATCGCGGTGCCGCCGATCTCCTCGGCCAGCGCCTCGATCCGGTCGGCGCGGCGAGCGGCGAGGAAGACGTGGTAGCCCTCCTTGGCGAGCTGGCGGGCGGTGGCGGCGCCGATCCCGCTCGAGGCGCCGGTGACGACAGCATTCTTGGACGACATGGGGCCATTCTCTCGTCGCCCGCTCGACTTTGCCCACCGGGTCCCACGATCGAAGACGTTTCACGCGGGTTCGCGCAGCCGGGAATGATGGACGAGGTCCGCGTGTTGAGAGACGGGACCACAGGCGTACACACAAAGGGGCAGGAATGATCCACCGCGTAGCGATGGTCAGTCTGCACACCTCTCCGCTCGACCAGCCCGGCACCGGTGACGCCGGCGGCATGAACGTCTACGTGCTCGAGCTCTCCCGGCGGCTGGCCACCCAGGGCATCGCGGTCGACATCTTCACGCGCGCGACCTCCTCGCGCCTGCCGCAGGTCGTGGAGGCGTACGACGGGGTGGCGGTCCACCACGTCCATGCCGGTCCGTTCGAGGGGCTGGCCAAGAGTGACCTTCCCGGACAGCTGTGCACGTTCGCGCGTGAGGTGCTCCGCGCGGAGGCGTCCAACCCGCCGGGCTACTTCGACGCCGTGCACTCCCACTACTGGCTCTCCGGCCAGGTCGGTGCCCTCTCCCGTGACCGCTGGGGCGTGCCGCTGGTGCACTCGATGCACACCATGGCCAAGGTCAAGAACGAGGCGCTGGCCGAGGGCGACAACCCCGAGCCGGAGGCCCGCGTGATCGGGGAGGAGCAGGTCGTCGAGGCGTCCGACATGCTGATCGCCAACACCGACCTCGAGGCCAAGCAGCTGATCAACATGTACGACGCCGAGCCGGGTCGTGTCGCCGTCGTGCACCCCGGGGTCGACCTGCGCGTCTTCCGTCCGCGCGGGCGGGCCGAGGCGCGTGCCGCGCTCGGGCTCCCGGCCCAGGCTCACGTGCTCCTCTTCGCCGGTCGCATCCAGCCGCTCAAGGCTCCGGACGTGTTGTTGCGGGCGGCCGCGGTCATGCTCGCCCGCGACCCGTCGCTGCGCCGGTCGCTGGTGGTGCCGGTCGTCGGGGGACCCTCCGGCTCCGGTCTCGAGCACCCGACCGGGCTGGCCGACCTGGCCGCTGAGCTGGGGATATCCGACGTGGTCCGGTTCGTCCCGCCGGTGCGCCAGGACGAGCTCGCGCTCTGGTACTCGGCCGCCTCCGTCGTCGCCGTCCCCTCCTACAACGAGTCGTTCGGTCTGGTCGCCGTCGAGGCCCAGGCCTGCGGCACGCCCGTCGTCGCGGCCGCGGTCGGCGGTCTGACCACCGCGGTGCGCCACGGCCGCAGCGGTCTCCTGGTCGATGGGCACGACCCGGCGCAGTGGGCCGACGCGCTCACCAACGCCGTCTCGTCCCACTCGCGCTGGTCGGCGCTGGCCGACGGCGCCCGCGAACACGCCCAGGATTTCTCCTGGGATCTCACCGCACGCAATACGCTCGAGGTCTATGAAGAGGCCAAGATGCTGATGCGTGAGGAGCTGACGGCATGACGGATGGTTCGCGATCGGACCTGGAAGAGGTCGTACGCGGCTGGCTGAAGTCCAACGACCTGACCTGGGACGAGACGTCGCTGCCGTCGGGCGACCTGACCTTCTCGTTCTCGCTCCCGGGCGAGCGCAAGCTGCAGACACCGGTCCGGATCGACCTGGGACAGCACGCGTTGGGCGTGCACGCCTTCGTGTGCCGCCGGCCCGACGAGAACTTCGAGACCGTCTACCGCTGGCTGCTCGAGCGCAACCTGCGGCTCTACGGGGTCGCGTTCGGCTTGGACCGGCTCGGCGACATCTACCTCGACGGTCGGCTGCCGCTGGCCATGGTCGACCCCGACGAGCTCGACCGGCTGCTCGGCTCGGTCCTGACGTACGCGGACGAGTCGTTCAACACCATCCTCGAGCTCGGCTTCGCCTCCTCGATCCGCAAGGAGTGGGAGTGGCGCAAGCTGCGTGGGGAGTCCACCGCCAACCTCGAGGCCTTCCGGGGCTGGCTCGAGGCGACTGACCAGCGCGACTGATCAGCGCGGCTGGCGGCGGGTGATCAGCACACCCGCGATGCACATCGCGCCACCGACGAAGGCGAGCGCCGGCGGCACCTCGTCGAGCACCAGCCACGCCATCAGCGCGGTGATGAACGGCACCAGGAACGTCGACTGCGCGAACTTGCCGGCATCGGAGTGGGAGAGGGCGTAAGCCCAGGTCACGAAGGCCAGGGCGCTCGGGAAGAGGCCGAGGTAGACGATCCAGCCGATGTTGCCGACGCTGATGTCGGGGATCGTGGTGGCGAGCTCGAACGACCACGGCAGGCAGATGACGAGGCCGGCGACGGCGTACCAGAACGTCAGCAGCAGCGCGCCCATCGTCGGCAGCAGCTTCTTCTGGGTGAGGACGCCGACCGCGAAGGTGAGCGCCGCGACGACCGAGAGGGCGACGCCGATCCAGTCGCCGGTGTCACCGTTGGCCGAGGCGCGGCCGATGACGACGACCCCGGCGAAGCCGACACCGGTGCCGATCAGGATCCACCGATGGATCGTCTCCTTGAGCACGAGGCCGGCCAGCAGTGCCACCACGATCGGCCCGACCTGCACGATCAGTGCCGCGGTGGCGGCATCGATGCGTCGCTCCGACTCGTTGAGCGCGAGGTTGTAGATCCCCAGCCACGAAGCACCACCCAGCGCGATCAGCGGCCACTCGCGCCTGGTCGGCAGCCGGAACCCGCCCTTCAGCGCGAGGTAGGCGCCGAGCGCCGCCACCATCACCACGAGTCGGCCCAGCGACAGGCTTCCCGGAGGAACGGTGTCACCCAGATGACGGATCCCCACGAACGCCGATGCCCACAGCACCAGCGTGATCCCGCAAGCCACCAGCGGCTTCCAGAGCGGTGTGGTCGTGGAGGGGGCCGGGTCGATCGTCGTCGTCACAGTAAAAGGCTAAGGACCCGTGCGTCTCGGGGCGAGCGGATATCGGCCAACCATGTCCGACATCCCGCCATCCCACCCCCGCCGAGGCGTCACTCGCGTCGGCCGAGGCGTCGCTTGCGTCGGCCGAGAGGTCGCGTTGGTGCCATCTCGGCCGACCGGAGTGACGCCTCGGCGGGGGTGGTCAGCCGCGGAAGGTGCGGCGGTACGCGGTGGGGGTGATGCCGAGGGCGGCGTGGAAGTGGAGGCGGAGGGACTGGGCGGTGTTGAGGCCGCAGCGGGTGGCTACCTGCTCCATGCTCAGGTCGGTGGTCTCGAGGAGGGTGCGGGCGAGCTCGATGCGCTGGCGCTGCAGCCAGCGGCCGGGGGAGTCGCCGGTCTCGTCGCGGAATCGGCGGGTGAAGGTGCGTACGGACATCGAGACCTGGGAGGCCATCGCCTCCAGGGTGAGGGGTCGGTCGAGATGGGCGAGGGCCCAGGCGGTCGCGGCCGAGATGCCGGTGTCGCCGGGGGCGGGTGCGTGGTGCCGGATGAACTGCGCCTGCCCGCCGTCGCGGTGGGGAGGTACGACCGTCACGCGGGCGACGCGGTTGGCGACCGCGGCGCCGTGGTCGCGGCGTACGACATGCAGGCAGAGGTCGATTCCGGAGGCCACGCCGGCGGAGGTGAGGATGTCGCCGTCGTCGACGAAGAGTACGTCAGGGTCCAGCCTGACCTGCGGAAACAGGGTCCGGAAGTGGTCGGTGTGCGCCCAGTGGGTGGTCGCCGGTCGGCCGTCGAGAAGGCCTGCCGCGGCGAGCGCGAAGGCGCCGGTGCAGATCGACATGATCCGGGTGCCGGGGCGGATCATGTCGAGCGCCTCCTTCAACGGCGCCGTCAGTACGCCGTCCGACACGGTTTCGTCGTACGCCCCGAACTTCGGGATCACCACGGTGTCCGCGTCCGCGAGCGCCTCGGGCCCGTGCGGCGCGAGCACGACGACGTCCGAGTCCGACTGCACCGGTCCCGGACCGCCGGTGGTGCAGGTGACGACCTCGTAGAGCAGCCGGTCCTCGCTGTCGCGTGCCTTGCCGAAGATCCGGTGCGGGATGCCGATCTCGAACGGGATGAACCCGTCCTGGATCAGCACCGCGACCCGGTGCGGAGAAGTCACCCCAACGTCGCCCATGGCTGGATCTTACCGATAGATGTCAATCAGGCCACTGTCCAGTGGGGTGCGCACGCGAAAGGATCATCCCCATGTCCCAGACGACGACCCCGCCGCCTGTCGGCCGCACCTCCGCGCGCCGCCCCCGCATCCACCCGGCCTGGTGGGTGGCCGCCATCGCGTTCGTGACCATCGTCGGTGCCGCGGCCTTCACCGCGGCACCGGGTCTCCTGGTCGGTCCGCTGCACGACGAGTTCGGCTGGTCGCGCGGCACGATCGGTGTCGGCATCACGCTGCAGCTCGCGCTCTACGGCCTGACCGCCCCGTTCGCCGCTGCCCTGATGGACCGCTTCGGGATCCGCCCGGTGGTCGCCGTCGCGCTCACGATGATCACCCTCGGCTCCCTCGGGACCGTCTGGATGAGCGACTCGTGGCAGTTCGTGCTCGGCTGGGGCGTCCTGGTCGGCGGTGGCAGCGGCTGCATGGCGCTCGCCTTCGGTGCGACGATCACCACCCGCTGGTTCGTCAAGCGGCAGGGCCTGGTCAGCGGCCTGCTGACCGCCGGTGGCGCCTCGGGACAGCTGATCTTCCTGCCGGTGCTGGCGGTGCTCATCGGGGAGTTCGGCTGGCGGGCGGCCTCGGTCACCATCGCCCTGGTCGCCGCCGCGGTGATCCCGTTCGTGCTCCTGCTTCTCCGCGACTACCCGGCGGACATCGGCCTGGCGCCCTACGGCGCCTCGCAGATCGTGCCGCGGCCCGCACCCGCGACCGGCGCCGCGCTGCGGACCGTGCGGGTGCTCGGGATGGCGATGCGTACCAAGGCCTTCTGGCTCCTCGCCGGCGCCTTCGCGATCTGCGGGATCACCACGAACGGCCTGATCAGGACCCACTTCGTGCCCGCTGCGCACGACCACGGGATGGCCACGGTCACGGCCGCCTCGCTGCTCGCCGTGATCGGGATCTTCGACGTCGCCGGAACGATCTTCTCCGGCTGGCTCACCGACCGCTTCAACCCGGTCGTGCTGCTCGGCGTCTACTACTCGCTGCGCGGGATCTCGCTGATCTTCCTGCCGATGCTGCTCTCGTCCGAGGTGCACCCGCCGATGGTGTTCTTCATCGTCTTCTACGGCCTCGACTGGGTCGCCACCGTGCCCCCGACGCTCGCCCTGTGCCGTGAGGTCTGGCCCGAGGATGCCCCGATCGTCTTTGGCTGGGTCCTCGCCTCCCACCAGGTCGGCGCCGGCCTGGTCGCCTGGGTCGGCGGCGTCGTACGCGACACCACCGGCTCCTACGACCTGGTCTGGTACGCAGCCGGCGCCCTGTGTGCTGCCGCCGCGCTGATGTCGCTGGTGGTGCCGAGAGCGCCCGTGGCCCAGCCGTAGCGGACTCACCCGCCGGCGCACTCGTCGCTGTCGCCGCCGGAGTAGCAGACATGTGCGCCGGGGGACGGCTCGGGATCGACCCGCTCAGGATCGGCCCCCTCAGGGGCGGGCCGCTGCCAGTCGATCGCGGGCACCGCGAACAGAACTGCGCTCAGAGCGACGACGAAAGCAACGACCAGGTGTGAGATCACCCCGGCCGCCGAGCGTCGCCGGACTGCCAGCACGAGGGCTCCCGCCGACGACAACGCCATCAGGACGAGCACGACCCGGTAGGTGATCACGTTCTCGGCCGGAGGTGGTCCGCAGGACCCCGCTCCGGCGAAGCAGGGGCAGGAACCCGACGAGCCAGGCGAGCGCCGCGAGCAGAACGATCGCGATCACCGGGATCGGGGGCCGTCGGGTGGGGGAGAGGGTCACACCCGAATCCTGCAGGCACACCACGGTGCCGCACATGAGTTCTGACACTCAACCGCACCCGCGTACACAGATCGTGGGAGTCGTGAGGTCAGCCTGTGACCTCACGACTCCCACGTCGGGAACGACTTCTACAGGTCGAGCTTGTAGCCCAGGCCGCGGACCGTCACCAGGAACTTCGGCTCGGACGGGTCCGGCTCGAGCTTGGCGCGCAGGCGCTTGACGTGGACGTCGAGGGTCTTGGTGTCGCCGACGTAGTCGGAGCCCCAGACGCGGTCGATGAGCTGGCCGCGGGTGAGGACGCGGCCGGGGTTGCGCAGGAACATCTCCAGGAGCTCGAACTCCTTGAGCGGCAGGCGCTGCTCGGATCCGTCGACGGTCACGACGTGGCGCTCCACGTCCATCCGGACGGGGCCGGCCTCGAGCGTCGCGGGGGCCGCGTCGGGCTCGGTGCCTCGCCGCAGGACGGCGCGGATCCGGGCGACGAGCTCGCGCGGGGAGTAGGGCTTGGTGACGTAGTCGTCGGCGCCGAGCTCGAGGCCGACGACCTTGTCGACCTCGTCGTCCTTCGCGGTCACCATGATGACCGGGACCGACGAGGTGGCCCGGATCTGCCGGCACACCTCGGTGCCGGAGAGACCGGGAAGCATCAGGTCGAGCAGCACGATGTCTGCCCCGTTGCGGTCGAACTCCTTCAGGGCGTCGGTGCCGTCCTCGGCGACGGCGACCTCGAAGCCCTCCTTGCGGAGCACGTAGGACAGCGCCTCGCTGTAGCTGGCTTCATCTTCGACGACGAGTACCCGGGTCACGGGCGTTCCTCCTTGCTTGTGCCGGACTGCCCGGCAGTTGGTAGGTGCTGGGGCAGGGTGAGGGTGAAGGTGGAACCCTGACCCTCCTGCGACCAGACCTTGACCTCGCCACCATGTGTGGCGGCGACGTGTTTGACGATTGAGAGGCCGAGCCCGGTGCCACCGGTGGATCGGTGGCGGGCCGGGTCGACGCGGTAGAAGCGCTCGAAGATCCGGTCGATCTCCGTGGACGGGATGCCGATGCCCTGGTCGACCACCGAGATCTCGACGGAGCCGTCGGTCGCGCGGGTCGAGACGGTCACGGTCGAGCCGGGGTCGGAGTAGGCGACCGCGTTGGAGACCAGGTTGGTGACCGCGGTCGAGACCTGCTCGTCGTTGCCGAAGACGTGCAGCCCGGCGGTGCCGGCGCTGACCACGTTGATCCCCTTGGCGCTGGCGTCGACGGTCGAGCTGTCGACCGCGGCCGCGATGACCTTGTCGACGTCGACCGCGACCGGTGCCTCCAGAGGCTCGTCACCCTGCAGCCGGGACAGCTCGATGATCTGCTGGACGAGCTCGGTCAGGCGCTCGGACTCGGTGATCATCCGGTGCGAGAAGCGGCGTACGGCCTCGGGGTCGTCGGAGGCCTCGGTGACCGCGTCGGCGAGCACCCTGATCGCGCCGACCGGTGTCTTGAGCTCATGGCTGACGTTGGCGACGAAGTCGCGGCGTACGGCCTCCACGCGGCGCTCGCGGGTGCGATCCTCGACCAGCGCGAGGGCCAGGCGCGTGCCGAGCGGAGCGACGCGGGCGGTGACGTGCCGCGAGGCCCCGTTGGCGCGCGAGATGACCAGCTCGGTCTCCCGGATCTGGCCGTCACGGCGCACACCGTGGACGAGTTCGGAGAGCTCAGGGGAGACCAGCGAGGTGCCGCGCACCAGGCCCAGGGCGTACGCCGGTGCGCTGGCCTTGAGCACGGTGTCGTGCTCGTCGACGACGACCGCGCTGCTGCGCAGGACCGAGAGGACCGCGGCCACCTCGGAGGGAACCTTCGGGGGCTCGACCTCCGGGATCCGGCGGCGGGAACGTTCGCTCATCGCCCACGCAAGCACCGCCGCTCCGGCGACGACAGCGCCGAGGAGCGCAGCAAGAAAGGCCTGCGTCGTCGAGTCCACACGATCAGGGTAAGCCCATCAAACACCCAAACTTCGCCTCTGGACGTCTCCGCGCCGAACGTTCACCGTCGGTTCACTCGGGATGGAGATCAGTACATCTCGGGTGTCTAGGATCGGGCTCATGCGCGCTGCTTTCCATGAGGACCTCGATGCCATCTTCACCGATCTCACCAACGTCTGTGAGCTGGTGTCGGTGGCCGTACGCGACGCCACCACCGCTCTCCTCGAGGCTCGCAACGACCTCGCCGAGCAGGTGATCGACAAGGATGTCGAGATCGACGACGCCCGCGAGCGCATCGAGGAGAACGCCCTCGAGCTGCTCGGTCTCCAGTCGCCGGTCGCCGGCGATCTCCGCGTCGTCGTCGCCGCGCTGCGGATGATCTCCGACCTCGAGCGGATGGGTGACCTCTCCGTCCACGTCGCCAAGATCGCCAGGCTGCGTACGCCGAACAAGGCCGTCCCCGAGCTGGCCCAGCCGACCATCGCCAAGATGGCCGAGATCGCCCAGCAGATGGTCGAGCGCACCTGCGAGATCCTCCGCACGCGAGATGTCTCCGCCGCTCAGGACCTGGTCGCCGACGACGACGAGATGGACCAGCTGCGGCGCAAGTCGTTCGCCGAGCTGCTGGGCCAGGACTGGACCCACGGCGTCGAGCCCGCGGTCGACGTGGCCCTCCTGGGCCGTTACTACGAGCGCATCGCCGACCACGCCGTCACCGTGGCCAACCGGGTCGTCTTCGTCGTGACCGGCGAGACCCCCGCCGACTCCTGACCCGAAATCACTCCGGCTCGGCTCGTCATGACGAGCCGAGCCGGAGTGGTCGTTGCTACTGCTTGCCCTGGTTGGCGACTGCCTCAGCGGCGGCGGCCGCGGCCTCGGGGTCGAGGTAGGTGCCGCCGGCGACGACCGGCTTGAGCGACTCGTCGAGCTCGTAGACCAGCGGCTGGGCCGTGGGGATGTTGAGCTTGGCGATCTCGGTGTCGGAGATGTTGTCGAGGTGCTTGACCAGCGCGCGCAGGCTGTTGCCGTGGGCGGTGACCAGGACGGTCTTGCCGGACTCGAGGTCGGGCACGATCGCCGACTCCCAGTAGGGGATCATCCGGGCGACGACGTCCTTGAGGCACTCGGTGGCGGGCACGTCGATGTCGGCGTAGCGCGGGTCACCGGCCTGGGAGTACTCGGAGTCGGCCTCGATCGGCGGCGGCGGTACGTCATAGGAACGACGCCACAGCTGGAACTGCTCCTCGCCGAACTTCTTCAGCGTCTCGGACTTGTTCCTGCCCTGGAGCGCACCGTAGTGACGCTCGTTGAGGCGCCAGTCGCGGCGCACCGGGATCCAGTGGCGATCGGCGGCGTCGAGGGCGATGTTGGCGGTGTTGATCGCGCGGCGCAGCAGGCTCGTGTGGACCAGGTCGGGAAGGATCCCGGCCTCGGTCAGCAGCTTCCCGCCGTTGACGGCCTCGGCCCGGCCCTTGTCGGTGAGGTCGACGTCGACCCAGCCGGTCGACAGGTTGAGCGCGTTCCACTCGCTCTCGCCGTGACGCAGGAGGACGAGCTTGTAGGTCATCAGTGACCTTCCTCGGCGCCGGGCAGGGCGGCCGGGGGGAACTCGCACGAGTAGGGGTCCTCGGAGCTGGTGCCGTGCGCCTCGCCCTCGGTGGCGTGCTCGCCTTCGGCGGACTCGTCGGCCGGCAGGGTCGACGCCTCCTCGGTGCCCTCGGCAGCGCTCTCGCCGGCGGCGTCCTCGGACGCCTGGTCATCGGCGTTCTTGCCCTTCTTCGCGGGCTTCGTGGTCTCGTCGGCGGCCGCGGCGACGACGTCGGAGTACGGACCACACTGGGTGACGACCGGGACGTTGATGGTCCGCTCCTCACCGTCGGAGAAGGTGAAGGTCATCGGGATGCTGTCGCCCGGCTTGAAGTCGCCGGTGACCGCGATGCCACCGACGGTCGGGTCGGCCAGGTTGATGATGCCGGACTTCGGCAGCTCGATCGGGGTGAACGACTCGGGCGTGACCGTCTCCTCGGCCTCGGACCCCGTGGCGATGGAGGTGACCGACGGCAACGCCTTGCCGGCGACCGCCGGGTTGATCGCCGGGTCGAGCGAGAAGGTGCCGACCAGGACGCCGGAGCCTTCCTGCGCGGTCACGATGCGAGCGGCGTTGATCCGGATGGCACCGTCGAGCGTCGAGCCACCGTGGGTGATCTCGTTGGGCCGGTCGGTCGCGTAGTCGAAGCTGCTGCAGGCGGTGAGCGCCGGGAGGGCGAGAGCCACGAGTGCGCCCGTCACTGCGAGCCGCTTCTGCATAACCTTGGTCGTCACGCGCGACACTCTATCCGCCCGATCCTGCAATCTCGGAAAAGGGTCAGGCACGTAGTCCGACGGCGCTCGCGGCGTACAGCATCCCGCCGATCACTGCGGCGATGTAGACCAGCGTGACGAGGAGCAGCTTGCCGGCGCCGAGCTTCAGTCCCGCCCTGAGCGGCAGGTACGTCCACTTGTCCTGGTTGTCGGCGACCAGGCCCCACAGCGCGGTCAGGAAGTGCACACCCACGCCGAGCGCCGCGGCGAGCGCGACCATCACCCAGTGGGGCGGTCCGCCCGAGAACTCACCGGCCCAGCCTGCGTACGAGAGGTATCCGGGGTAGCAGGCGAAGGCGGCCGCCCACAGGACCCAGGAGAAGAGGCCCTTGCGCAGCAGTACGTTGGCGAGCATCCCGAGCACCAGCGAGCCGAGGTAGAACAGCCCCGCGACGGTGCCTGAGGTGACCGAGAGCGGAATGACGAGGAGTACGCCGCAGCACAGCGCGAACCAGACACCGCCCGGTTCGAGCCGGCCGTCGGAGATCGGTTTGCCCTCGCGCTCGTGACGACGGTCGACGACCTGGTCGACGAGGTCGTTGTGCCAGCCGAGCACGGCCTGGCCGACGAGCACGGTCACCGCGATCAGCGTCACCTCGCGTGTCGTCATCCCGGCGAGGACGGCCGCCACCGACAGGCCGATGGCCGTCAGCACCGCCTGACGGGGGTGGGCGGAGCGGATGAGGAGGAACGGGGCCCAGTTGCCGATCTTGTCCATGACGCTTGCTCTGCCTGCCGGGGCATCAGGAACGGCCGACGCGCTGGCCTGCGTCTGTTCCGGGTCCTGATCCTGGGCGTGCGACGACACGGTGAAGATGGTCTTGGGGGCGCTCTGCGATGCATTCGCCATGGCGGCAGTATCGGGCACTCGGCCGAGCCGCGCAGGACAACAGGCTGGCTACGGCGAGATTTCGGCGTCGTTTCGAAATCAGCCATGCTGCCACGCCCGACGGGCCTGCGCGCGCGGAACCACACAAGTTGTCAATCTGTCAACCCCAG
The DNA here is from genome assembly GCF_044767415.1 of Nocardioides sp. NPDC101246. Taxonomy (NCBI): domain Bacteria; kingdom Bacillati; phylum Actinomycetota; class Actinomycetes; order Propionibacteriales; family Nocardioidaceae; genus Nocardioides; species Nocardioides sp. NPDC101246. The sequence continues at coordinate 45,104 of NZ_JBIWNX010000013.1, read as the reverse complement.
ATTGAGCCCCTGACCTGCGCAAACACGGAATCCGAATTCTAAGATCCGTGGTAGACTTATGGACCTAGGAAGGGGTACCTAAAAATATGACTTTCACCGTCGGCGAGACCGTCGTATACCCGAACCATGGCGCGGCCGTCATCGAAGACATCGAGATGCGCACCATCAAGGGCGAGGAGCGGCAGTATCTGGTCCTCCGCATCATCGCTCAGCAGGACCTCGTGGTTCGTGTTCCGGCCAACAACCTCGAGCTCGTCGGAGTTCGAGACGTCGTAGACAAGGACGGGCTTGATCGAGTCTTCGAGGTGCTTCGTGCGGAGCACGTCGAAGAGCCGACCAACTGGTCGCGTCGTTACAAGGCAAACCTGGAGAAGCTGCACAGCGGCGATGTCATGAAGGTCGCCGAGGTCGTGCGTGACCTGTGGCGTCGTGAGCGTGACCGTGGCCTCTCCGCCGGGGAGAAGCGCATGCTCGCCAAGGCACGCCAGATCCTCGTCTCGGAGCTCGCGCTGTGCGAGCACACCAACGAAGACAAGGCTGAAGTCCTCCTCGATGAGGTGCTGGCCAGCTGAGGCTGGTTTCGGTCTGCGTTACAGGCTCCGGGGAAACCCGGGGCCTGTTTCGCGTTTTATTGCGGATACGGTGACTCCCATGGAGGACCCCTACGCCGACTACGACGAGATCGACGAGACCGTCGAGGTCCCGCCGGCTCTCGGGATCGTCGCCGATGACGGCCGAGGCTCGCTGCCGTTCGTGCTGATCCACGGTGAGGCGCTGGTCGCTGCGGCGACCTGGTCCCTCGGGGAGTCCGGCGTGACCCCCGTCGACTTCACCACCTCGTGGGAAGGGATGGTCGCTGCCGAGGAGCCGCTGGTCCTGCACGACTCGCTGTGCCCGATGACCCCGCCGGCCTTCATCGCCCACTGTGTCTCGACCGCGCTCGCGCGCGAGGCGGTCGTGGTCGGCGTACGCCCGGTGACGGACACGGTCAAGAAGCTCGCCATCGAGGACGGGGTGCCGGTCCTCGGTGAGACCGTCGACCGCTCAGCGCTCGTCTCGGTCACCTCGCCGATCGTGCTGCCCCCGGCCGTCGTCGCCGCCCTGGACGAGTGGCCGGCCGGAGACTTCGCCGACATCGCGGCCTCCCTGGCCCGCCGGTTCCCGGTCGTCTCGGTCGAGGCCCCACCGGTCGGTCGCCGGGTCGCGTCCGAGGATGACGTACGCCTGCTCGAGGCGCTCTCGCGCAGGTGAGCCGTCAGCCGAGCCCGTCAGCTGAGTAGCGCCGCGGTCGCCTGCAGATCGTCGGCGAAGGTCACCTTGAGGTTCAGCGGAGAGCTGGGCACGGCGACGATGCGTACCCCGGACGCATAACGCTCCAGCGTCGCGCCGGTGTCGGTGCCGTCGAAGCCGTCCGCCGCGGCCTGGGCGTAGGCGGCCAGCAGGTCGGAGGCCCGGAACGCCTGCGGGGTCTGTACGCCGACGAGAGCACCGGCCACCGGCTGCAGGTCCCGTGTCGAGAGGTGGGTGAGCGGCGCGGCGGGGATGGCGCCACCGTGCTCGCCGGCGACGGCGATGACCGCGAGGAAGAGCTCGGGTGCGGCCAGCGGCCTGGCGGTGTCGTGGATCGCGACCACGTCGATCTCGCCGGCCTCGATGTCGGCCCGGAGCACGGCGAGCGCGGCCTGCTCGGAGGCATGGCGGGTGTCGCCGCCGGCCACCATCACGACCTCGCGGTCGCCGAGCAGCGGCTGGGCGACGGCCGCGACCGCCTCCTCGTCGCCGCTGCGTACGACCAGGACGAGGCGGCGCACGTCGGGCACCTCCAGGGCGGTCCGGAGCGAGAGGCCGAGGGCTGAGGAGGCCGGATCTTCGGACCCGTCGAGCGGGAGCAGCACCTTGTTGGTGGCGGCTCCGACGCGGGTGCCGGATCCGGCGGCCAGGAGGACGAGAGCGGCGGGCACCCCTGGAGGTTAGCGGTTCGGTGGGGTGTTTACGCACCCGTAACAAACCGAAACAGGAGGTGACCACCACGCCCCATAGCGTTCAAAATCCACCGACGGAAGGACCCGACGAATGTCGACGAAGCGGCTCGGGCCGACGACGTCATGAGTGAGCGTATGCAGGAGGATTGGCAGTCCGTCTGCCCCGTCGACGCGCTCGAGGTCAAGCGCGGTGCCACGGCGCTGGTCCACGGGCAGGCCATCGCCATCTTCCGGATGCCCGACGACGTCGTCTACGCCCTGGGGAACCACGACCCGTTCGCCAAGGCGTCGGTGATCGCCAAGGGCATCGTCGGGGTGCGCGACGGAGTGCCGTTCGTGGCCTCGCCGGCTCACCGGCACGGGTTCGACCTGCGTACGGGACAGTGCCTGGACGACCCGCACGTGACCATCCCCGCCTACGAGGTCCGGGTCGTCGACGGGCTCATCCACGTCGGGCACCGGAAGGTAGCCTGAGACGGGCCGTCTGGGAGACTGCGGAGCGTGCAGCTTCCTCTGGTCGGCATCGGGACCGACGTACACAGCCTGGCCGACGGTGTCCCGATGCATGTGGCCGGTCTGGCCTTCCCTGACGAGAAGCAGGGCTTGGCCGGGCACTCCGACGGCGACGTCGCAGCCCACGCCTGCTGCGACGCGCTCTTCTCCGCCGCAGGACTCGGTGACCTGGGGTCCAACTTCGGCACCTCCGAGCCCGAGTGGGCCGGGGCCGCCGGAGTCGTCCTGCTCGCCGAGGCCGCGCGCCGGGTCCGGGAGGCCGGTTTCGAGATCGGCAACGTCGCGGTCCAGGTGATCGGCAACCGGCCCAAGATCGGTCCGCGGCGGGACGAGGCCAACGAGGCGCTCTCGGCGGCGGCCGGCGCGCCGGTCGCCGTGACCGCCACGACCACCGACGGTCTCGGGCTCACCGGCCGCGGCGAAGGTGTCGCCGCGATCGCAACCGCGCTCATCGCGCCACGTCGGTAGCGCAAGCGCGAGGATACCGACATGGCCCGATGAAATGCCGTTTGTTCGCTCGCTGGCGCTCGCTCATCGTGCGTCGCGATAGGTAGGGAACCCGCGTACGTCCCTAGACTTGGGGTATGGCACTTCGGCTCTACGACTCGGCGACCCGTGAAGTACGTGACTTCACCCCCTTGCAGCCCGGCAAGGCGTCGCTCTATGTCTGTGGCCTGACCGTGCAGAGCGAGCCGCATGTCGGACATGTGCGGAGCGGGGTGAACTTCGACGTGCTGCAGCGGTGGCTGCGGGCGTCGGGCTACGAGACCACGTTCATCCGCAACGTGACCGACATCGACGACAAGATCCTGGCGAAGTCCGCGGACCAGGGACGCCCCTGGTACAACCTCGGCTACGAGATGCACCGCGAGCTCGACGCCGCCTACGCCTCGCTCAACGTCGCCCGCCCGACCTACGAGCCGCTGGCCACCGGTCACATCCCCGAGATCATCGCGCTGATCGAGGAGCTGATCGCGAAGGGGCACGCCTACGCCGCCGAGGACGGCTCGGCCGACGTCTACTTCGACGTGCGCTCCTGGCCCTCCTACGGTGAGCTGTCGGGGCAGAAGGTCGAGGACATGGAGGCCGCTGCCGACGCGACCCCCCAAGAAATTGCACAGCGCAAGCGCGACCCGCGTGACTTCGCTTTGTGGAAGGGCCGGAAGGTCTCCGAGCCGGAGACCGCCTCCTGGCCCTCGCCGTGGGGGCTGGGTCGGCCCGGGTGGCACATCGAGTGCTCGGCGATGGCCGGGAAGTACCTCGGGCCCGCCTTCGACTTCCACGGCGGTGGCCTCGACCTGCGCTTCCCGCACCACGAGAACGAGCAGGCGCAGTCGCGCGCTGCCGGCCGCCCCTTCGCGAGCTACTGGCTCCACAACGCCTGGATCACCACCTCGGGCGAGAAGATGTCGAAGTCGCTGGGCAACTCGCTGGTCATCCCGGAGGTCCTGAAGAAGGTACGCGGCATCGAGCTGCGCTACTACCTGGTCGCGGCCCACTACCGGTCCCACGTCGAGTTCTCCTTCGAGGCGCTCGGAGAGGCGGCCGCCGGGTTCCAGCGGATCGAAGGCTTCCTGGAGCGGGCGGCGTCGGTAGTCGGGGCCAGCTTGACGGAGGCCAGTCCTTCCGATGGTGTCGCGTGCGCCGACTTCGTCAATGCGATGGACGACGACCTCGGCACTCCCGCGGCCGTCGCCGCGCTGCACGAGGTCGTACGCGAGGGCAACAAGCTGCTCGCCGACGGCGACAGCCCGGCGCTGCGCGGGGTCGCCGCGAGCGTCCGCGCGATGCTGGACATCCTCGGTCTGGACCCCGCCGACCCGGCGTGGGGCCCGGCGAGCGGTGATGACGAGAAACTGACCGGCGCGCTCGACGTGCTGGTCCGCGGGGTCCTGGACGAGCGCGCCGAGGCGCGCGCAGCCAAGGACTGGGCCCGCGCCGATGCAATGCGAGACCGGCTCAAGGACGCCGGGATCGAGATCGAGGACACCCCTGAGGGTCCGAAATGGAGCGTTAACTGATGGCAGGCAACTCCCAGCGTCGCGGAGCGATCGCGAAGGGACGCAAGAAGGGTGCCCAGGTCGGCACCGGCGGCAACCGGCGCAAGGGTCTGGAGGGCAAGGGCCCGACGCCGAGGGCGGTCGACCGGCCGTACCACAAGGCGCACAAGGCGGCCCAGGCCGCCGAGAAGCGAGCCGGCAAGGGTCCGCGCAAGCGGGCCGCCGGCGATGCCGAGTGGATCATCGGACGCAACTCCGTGGTCGAGGCGCTGCGTGAGGACGTACCGGTCAACGGGATCTACGTCGCTGAGGGCGCCGAGCGCGACGGGCGGCTGCGCGAGGCGTTCATGCTCGCCTCCGAGAAGGGCATCTCGCTGCTCGAGGTGACCAAGGTCGAGCTCGACCGGCTGACCGGCTTCAACGGTCACCAGGGGCTGGCCGCGCGGATCCCCGCCTACGAGTACGCCCACGCCGACGACCTGATCGACCGGGCGGCCGAGACCGGGGAGAAGGCGCTGATCGTGGCGCTCGACCAGGTCACCGACCCGCGCAACCTCGGTGCGATCGTCCGCTCCGCGGCCGCCTTCGGCGCGCACGGCGTGGTCATCCCCGAGCGGCGTGCCGCGGGCATGACCGCGGCTGCCTGGAAGACCTCCGCCGGTGCTGCCGCCCGGATCCCGGTCGCGCAGACCGTCAACCTGACCCGGCAGCTGAAGGCCTACCAGGAGGCCGGTTGCATGGTCGTCGGGCTCGACATGGAGGGTGACATCACGCTGCCCGAGCTGGGTGCCCCCGACGGCCTCGCCGACGGTCCGCTGGTGATCGTCGTCGGTGCCGAGGGTGGTGGGCTCTCCCGCTTGGTCCAGGAGACCTGCGACCAGATAGTGTCGATCCCGATGGTCAACTCCGTAGAGTCCCTCAATGCCGGCGTCGCCGCGTCGGTCGTGCTCTACGCGGTCGCGGAGGCGCGCAGCTGATCTCTCGCCGCACTCTGGTTCAGGGCCTCGCCGTCTGGGCGGGGCTCGGAGTGCTGTGGCTCGTGCTGGCCGTGGCGCTGAGCGCGTGGCTCTTCCTGTCCAGCGAGCGCCAGGTGGTTCTGGCCGGCCACGACTCGGTCCTGCGCCCGACGCTGTCGGGGAAGGCGATCATCCACACCGGACCGGTGCTGCCTGACGTACGGCTGGACGTGGGTGGCCCGATCGGTGTCGACGTCACCCTCGGGAAGACCGAGCTGCGGTCGATGGACGAGCTCTTCGAGCGCTACGCGGTCCTCGGCTCGGCCCCCGACGGCCAGCGCGCGGTCGTGGTGGAGGAGGTCGAGTCGATGCTCGTCGCGGCCGTGCTCCGCGGTGCTGCCGTCTCGTTGGTGATCGTTGCCGGGGGAGTCCTGCTGTGGCGGCTGCCCGGTTCCCAACGCCGTGCTGACCTGCGCAGACGTGTCACGGAAACGGCCCGCACCAGGCGCGGCCTCACCACCGCGGGCGTCGGTGTGGTCGCGGTGGCGGTGCTCGCGGTCGCGGTCTGGCAGCCCTGGGGCGAGCCCGGAGCGCCGGCCGCCGACAAGGAGGCCGGACCGGTCGCCGGCGACTGGACCCCGCTGGCCGACTTCCTCGGCGCGGATATTCCCGTGCCCGAGGAGCTGGCCGATGTGGAGGTCCGTGGCGACGCCTACGCCAACCAGACCCGCCGGCTCGTGGCCAGTGCCGTCGACACCTACAACTCGAGCCGGACCTTCTACGAGAAGGTGGTGGCGAAGGTGCCGGACCTGGCGCTGCGCGAGCCCGGCGAGGACGAGACCGTGTCGGTACTCGTCTCCGACCGCCACGACAACGTCGGCATGGACTCGGTGGTGCGTGCGATCGCCGACGAGGGCGGCGCGACCGGCATCCTCGACGCCGGGGACGACACCTCGACCGGGTCCGAGTGGGAGACCTTCTCCCTCGACTCGCTCACCGACGCGAGCGACGGCCTGGACAAGTGGGCGGTCACCGGCAACCACGACCACGGCCCGACGGTCGGCGACTATCTGGCCGAGCAGGGCTGGACCATGCTCGACGGCGAGGTCGTCGACGGCCCCGGTGGCTCGACGCTCCTGGGCGTCCCCGATCCGCGTACCAGCGGCCTCGGCAACTGGATCGACGAGAAGGGCGTCACCCTCGAGGAGGCCGGCGAGAAGCTGGCTGACATCGCCTGTGCCTCGAAGGAGGACGGTGAGCCCGTCGCGACCCTCCTCGTCCACGACCCGTCGCTGGGCCGCGAGACCCTGCGCCGCGGTTGCGCGACCCTCGTCGTCGGCGGCCATCGCCACGTCCATCTGGGACCGAGCGAGGTGACCGGTGAGAACGGCGACCTGGGGTGGACCTACACCAACGGCACCACCGGTGGCGCCGCGTACGCCTTCGCGATGGGCAAGATCCGCCGCACCGCCGAGGTCACCCTGATCACCTACGCCGACGGGCTCCCCGTCGGTCTCCAGTCGGTCGAGCTGGAGACCAACGGCGCCCTCACCGCCCACGAGTACGTCCCGCTCGATCCGGCTCGCTAGCCGCGTCGGCTGCGCACATCGGTCGGGGACTGGCTACGATTGTCCCGCCGTCGCGGAGACGTACGGCATGCCGGTGTAGCTCAGTTGGTAGAGCGTTCGCCTTGTAAGCGAAATGTCGCGGGTTCGACTCCTGTCACCGGCTCCAAGAAATGTCGGTGGTAGGCCATACAGTCATTGCCATGAGCCGATGCTTGGGGTGCGGTCGTGAGCTGACCCAGCGACACCAGAAGATCTACTGCAGCAACGCCTGCCAGATGCAGGTGAAGCAGAGGCTCATGGTGGAAGAGTGGCTTTCCACCGGGATCGGCAAGGCGCAGAGCAAGCGCCGTCACTATATTCGCGACTACGTGCTCCAGCAGCAGGGTGGCCTCTGCGCGGTCTGCGCGATCCCGTCTGAGTGGAACGGCCTCGAGCTCTTCTTCGTGCTCGATCACATCGATGGAGATGCCACCAACAACAGGCGCGAGAACCTGCGACTGGTCTGTCCGAACTGCGACAGCCAGCTGCCGACGTACAAGGCCAAGAACCGGGGGAGTGGCAGGGCCTGGCGGCGGCAGCGTTACGCCGACGGCAAGTCCTACTGATCAGCGGAGCTGAGTGACCTCGTACGTCGTCGGCGGGTTGGCGATGTCGTCCTGGGAGGCGATGAGCTCGAGCTCGCGGCGGCCGGACTTCAGGGTGCGGTCGAGGATGGCGAAGAGGGTGTTGGCGGTGCGGCCGAGGGCGGCGGGAGTCGAGCCGGTCGAGAGCAGGTGGGAGAGGTAGACCGCGGCGGTGACGTCGCCGCCGCCGTTGGGCGAGATCGGGAGCAGGGGAGTGGTGACCGACCAGGCGCCCTCGTCGGAGACGGCGACCAGGTCGAGGTGGGTGGGGTCCTTGGTGATCACCGAGGTCACGAGCACGTTCGACGGACCGGACTGGCGGACGATGTCGACGGCGGCGAGCACCTCCTGCAGCGTGTCGGTCGACTCGACGCCGGCGAGGAAGTTGAGCTCGAAGTGGTTGGGCGTGATCACGTCGGCGGCTGGGACGACCTCGTCGCGCATGAACTCCGGGATGCCCTCACGGACGAACATGCCGCGCCCGACGTCGCCCATCACCGGGTCGCAGCAGTAGAGGGCTCGCGGGTTGAGCGCCTTCACGCGGCGTACGGAATCCAGGACGATCGCGCCGACGGCAGGGTCGCCCTGGTAGCCGGACAGGACCGCGGAGACGGTGGAGAGACCGTCGCGCTCGGAGATCCCCTCGATGACCTCGGCGACCTGGTCGGCGGCCACGACCGGTCCACGCCACGCGCCGTAGCCGGTGTGGTTGGAGAAGTTGACCGTGAGCACGGGCCAGACCTCGTGACCGAGGCGCTGGATCGGGAAGACTGCCGCCGAGTTGCCGACGTAGCCGAAGGCCACGTGCGACTGGATGGAGAGGATCTGCATGCAGCCAGTCTCCATCAGCTGGTTCAGGCAGTCTTCTTCCGGGCTTGCTTCCGGGGCGGGTCGTTGAGCAGCCAGGCGGCCAGCGCGCCGCCGATCGCGCCGAAGAGGTGGCCCTGCCAGGAGACGCCGGTCTGCCCGGGGAGTACGCCGAGCAGCAGGCTGCCCCAGACCAGGAAGATGAGCACGCCGATGACGATCTGGCCGACGCGGTGGTTGAACAGTCCGCGCAGGATCAGGTAGACGAGCCAGCCGAAGATCAGCATCGAGGTGCCGGCGGTGATGCTGCCCGGGGGCGACATCAGCCAGACGCCGACTCCTCCGACCACCCAGATGATGAGCGTCGCGACGATCCCGCGGCCGACGCCCGAGGCGAGCACCAGGAAGCTGAGGACGAGCGCGAACAGGGTGTTGCCGTAGAGATGGGCCCAGCCGAAGTGGAGCATCGGGGCGAACACGATGCCGAGCAGGCCGGCGTCGGTGCGCGGCTGGATGCCGAGCGAGTCGAGCTGGTGTCCGCTGATGTAGTCGGTGGCCTCGAGCACCCACAGCAGCGCGACGAAGCCGAGCGACCACATGCCGGCCCGAATCCAGTCGGCGCGTTGGGGGCGCGTGGGGGAGTCCTGGCTCACGCCTGAAATCTTACCTACCGCTCCACAGCGGCGAGCCGTTGCTCGAGACTCTCATAGAGGTAGGGGACGGCGGCCGGATGCGGTCCGGTCTCGTAGAGCTCGGTGGCGAGCCTGCGGGGAGACTCCCCGGCGTGGTCGGCCGCCCAGGTGCCGCCACCCCCGGTGATCCGCCCGCCGTCGAGGGGAAGCACCGCCTCGGCCGCCAGCGCGACCCAGCGTCCACCGCCGTCCTCGAGCCAGGCCACCGGAACGGCGTACGCCTCGCCCTCGGTCATATCGGCGTCGAGATCGATCCCGCGGCCGATCTGATGGGCTCCCTGCCGGCTCCACAGGATGGTCGTGACCTCGAGCCGGTCGGTGTCGTCAGGGTCGGGGGTGCCCAGGACGAGGTGGTCGGCGAAGGTCGCCCAGTCGCGTACGTCGGTCGCGGGGAACTCCGGAGGCCCGGCCCGCTCCAGCAGGATCCGGCCGCCGAGCACCGCGGCCCAGGTCGCCAGCAGGACGACGACGATGGTGCCGCCGATCTTGAGCCGGCGTGAGACCGCCAGCGCCGGTCCGGTCGCGTTCTCGCCCACCTGACCCCCGTTTCACCGTGCCGATGAGGCCGATCCTAATCGGGAAGGGACCAGTCGACCGGGGAACCGCCCTGCTCGACCAGGAGGGCGTTGGCGCGGGAGAACGGCCGGGATCCGAAGAACCCCCGGCGTGCGGAGAGCGGCGAGGGGTGGACGGACTTGATCGCGGGCACCCCGTTGAGCCGCGGCTCGAGATTCTGCGCGTGCCTGCCCCACAGGATCGCCACCAGCGGTCCGCCGCGACGGCCGAGAACGTCGATCGCCCGCCCGGTGACGTCCTCCCAGCCCTTCTTCGAGTGGGATGCGGGAGCCCCGGGGCGCACCGTCAGCGAGGTGTTGAGCAGCATCACCCCGCGGTCGGCCCAGGTCGAGAGGTCGCCGTGCTCGGGCACCTTCAGGTCGAGGTCGGTGGTCAGCTCGGCGTAGATGTTCTTCAGCGACGCCGGCAGGGGACGTACGTCCTTCTCGACCGCGAAGCTGAGCCCGATCGGGTGTCCGATGGTCGGGTAGGGGTCCTGGCCGACGATCAGGACGCGTACGTCCCGGAGCGGTCGCCGGAAGGCGTTGAAGATGCGGTCGCCGTCGGGAAGATAGGGACGCCTGGCCGCCAGCTCGTCGCGCAGGAAGCGGCCCATCTGCTCGATCTGCGGCTCGGCCGGCGCCAGCGCCTCGGCCCAGTCGGCAGCCATCAGGCCCTTGTCCACGAGTCCGGCGAGTGCGCTCATAAATGATGAGGGTATCGGCTGGCACCGGCGGATAGGTTGTCCGTGGCACTCAGGTTGGACTCACCAAGGAGTAGACATGAAGTTCGGTTTCTTCGTCCCGCAGGGATGGCGCTTCGACCTCGTCGGGATCGACCCGGCGGACCAGTGGACGACGATGAAGAACCTGGCGATCCACGCCGACTCCGGGCCCTGGGAGAGCATCTGGGTCTACGACCACTTCCACACCACACCCGAGCCCTCCGACCAGGCGACCCACGAGGCCTGGTCGCTGATGGCCGGTATGGGCGCGGTGACGTCGCGGGTGCGCCTCGGGCAGATGTGCTCGTGCATGTCCTACCGCAACCCGGCCTACCTGGCGAAGGTCGCCGCCACCGCCGACCACATCAGTGGCGGCCGGGTCGAGATGGGCATCGGCGCGGGCTGGTACGAGCACGAGTGGCGGGCCTACGGCTACGGCTTCCCCGCGGCGCGTGACCGCCTCGGGATGCTCCGTGAGGGCGTCCAGATCTTCCAGCAGGCCTGGACCAAGGGTGTCTCGTCGCTGGACGGGAAGTACTACCAGGTCGACGGCGCCATCTGTCAGCCGCTGCCGCTCCAGCAGGGGCGTTCCGGCATCCCGCTGTGGATCGCCGGCGGCGGCGAGAAGGTGACCCTCAAGATCGCGGCGCAGTACGCCGACTACACCAACTTCCTCGGTGACCCGGAGACCTTCAAGGCGAAGTCCGACATCCTGCGCGGCCACTGCGAGAGCCTCGGTCGCGACTTCGCGGAGATCACCCGCTCGTCGAACTTCAACGTGCTGCTCGGGGAGAACGACGCCGAGGTCGCCGAGAAGGTCAAGGCCTGGGAGGCGCGGCTGGTGCCGCACCTGGGCGCGGCCAAGGCGGCCGAGGTCGTCAACGGCGCCGTCGAGGGACCGACCTCCCTGGTCGGCACCCCGGACCAGGCCGTGGAGAAGCTCAAGGTCGTGGAAGAGCTCGGGATGACGTACGCCATCGGCTACTTCGCCGACGCCGCCTACGACCGCTCCTCCCTCGAGCTCTTCGAGTCGAAGGTCATCCCCGAGTTCGCCTGAGCGACGCCCGGCGACACCGTCGCGGACGTTTACAACGAGATGACTGCCCGGTAGGAAGACGTACATGAAGATGACGACCCTCCTCGGGGGAGTGGCAGTTGCCGCCGGCGTGGTCGCCGCGCGTGACCTGAGCCAGCGCAAGCACGCGATCCTGCGGAACTTCCCGGTGATCGGACACGCGCGTTACCTGATGGAGAAGATCGGGCCGGAGCTGCGGCAGTACATCGTCGCTGACAACGATGAGGAGCGGCCCTTCAGCCGCGACCAGCGGCGCTGGGTCTACGCCTCGGCCAAGGAGCAGAACAACTACTTCGGCTTCGGCACCGACAACGACATCGAGCACACCCAGGGCCACATCCACATCAAGCACCGTACGTTCGCCGACTCCCTGCCCGACGACCACGACCCGGCCGCCAAGCTCCCGTCGGCGAAGGTGCTCGGAGCGCCGCGCGGGCGCGCGAAGGCGTTCCGGCCGGAGTCGATCGTCAACATCTCGGCGATGTCGTTCGGGTCGCTGTCCGGGCCGGCGATCAAGGCGCTCAACCTGGGTGCACGCCGGGCCGGGGCGATGCACAACACCGGCGAGGGCGGCATCTCGCCCTACCACCTGGAAGGCGGCGCGGATCTGGTGATGCAGGTCGGCACCGCCTACTTCGGGTGCCGGAACGCCGACGGCACCTTCTCGATCGATCGGCTCAAGGAGCGGGTCGCCACCGCGCCGGTCAAGGCGATCGAGATCAAGCTCTCGCAGGGCGCCAAGCCCGGTCTCGGTGGACTGCTGCCGGCGGCCAAGGTGACCCCGGAGATCGCCGAGATCCGCGGCATCGAGCTCGGCAAGGACTGTGCCTCGCCGTCTCGGCACTCCGCCTTCCACGACGTCGACTCGATGCTCGACTTCGTCGAGATGATCGCCGCCGAGACCGGGGTGCCGGTCGGCATCAAGTCGGCGGTCGGTGAGATGGAGTTCTGGCAGGAGCTCGCCGGCCAGATGCGGTCGGGGGAGCGTGGCGTCGACTTCATCACCGTCGACGGCGGCGAGGGTGGCACCGGTGCCGCGCCGCTGATCTTCTCCGACGCGGTCGCGATGCCGTACCGGATCGGCTTCTCGCGGGTCTACGGCACGTTCGCCGAGCTCGGCCTGACCGACTCGGTCACCTTCATCGGGTCGGCGAAGCTCGGCCTTCCGGAGAACGCCGCCGTCGCCTTCGCGCTCGGCGCCGACATGATCAACGTCGGCCGCGAGGCGATGATGTCGATCGGCTGCATCCAGGCCCAGAAGTGCCACGACGACACCTGTCCGACCGGTGTCGCGACGCAGAGCAAGTGGCTCTCCGGCGGCCTCGACCCGCTGGACAAGGGCGATCGCTGTGCCAGCTATCTCAGGACCCTGCGCAGGGAGCTGACGAAGGTCTCCGCCGCCGTCGGTGTCGCCCACCCCGGCCTGATCACCCCGCATGACATCGAGGTCATGAACGGCGACTACGAGTCACGCACTCTCGCCGGCGTCTACGGCTACAAGGACCACTGGGGCGCTCTCGGCCCCGATGTGGCCCGCGATCTTCTCGCCGTCGTGCAACCGCACCGCACCTTCAACGAGAAGCCGACCACCGCCTGAGCGCCGAGGCGTCAGGTACGTCGGCCGAGACGTCACTCGCGTCGGCCGAGACGGCGCCCGGTGCCGACTCGACCGACGCCGCTGACGCCTCGGCCGGCGGGGGTGACCTCTCAGGCCTCGTTGGAGTAGCGGGCGCCGATGGACTCGCGGATCATGTCCATCTGGCGCATCAGGCTGAGCGTCTGGCTGTGGGGCACCAGCGGGGACTCCAGGAGCCCCTCGCGCAGGCAGCGCTGCACCTCGACGATCTCGTTGCCGTACGCAGCGCCGATGACGGGCTCGTCGCCGACGATCTCGACGGGCTCGTCACCGTTGGCGGGCTTGAAGACCGCCGAGGACGGGTGGTGGAAGTCGGTCAGCTCGATGCGGCCCTGGTCGGTGGCGATGGCCGCCGAGCGTGAGGAGTAGGAGGTGACCGAGGAGACCATGGTGGAGAGCTCGTCGCCGGCGTACTTCCCGGTCATCACCAGGTCGAGGTCGAAGGTGGCGCCGTCGGCACCCTCGCCGAGGTTGGCCTGAGCGGTCAGCGCGCGGGCCTCGCCGAAGAGCAGGTGGGCGAAGGTGAGCGGGTAGATGCCCATGTCGAGCAGCGCGCTGGCGCCGAGCGCGGGGTCGAGGAGGCGCTGGTTCTGCTCGGGGTCGGCGACGAAGCCGAGCTCGGCGTGTACGTGACGGGGGACCCCGAAGCGGCCCGACTTCACGTCGGCGACGAGGCGCCGGATGACCGGGTTGGTCGCCATCCACATGGCCTCCATGAGGAACAGCTTCTTGGAGGTGGCCAGGTCGACCATCGTCTGCGAGTCGGCGGCGTTGAGGGTCAGCGCCTTCTCGCACAGCACGTGCTTGCCGGCGTTGAGCACGAGGGTGGCGTGCTCGAGGTGGTGGGAGTGGGGGGAGGCGATGTAGACGACGTCGACGTCCTCGTCGGCGGCCAGCTCCTCATAGGCGCCATGCGTGCGGACCGGGCCGTGTGTCTCGTACTCCTTCGCGAACGTGTCCGCGGACTCCTTGCTGCGTGAGCCGACGGCCACGAGGCGACCGTCGGGGACGAGCATCAGGTCGGTGGCTAGGGAGTGGGCGATCCGGCCGGTGCCGAGAATTCCCCACCTGATCGGGTCAGAGTTGGTGGTCACGCCTCGACTCTAGCCACCTGGGAGGGCCTAGTGGGCGTTGGGCGGGAGCACGTTCTTGGTGTGGCTGCCCTCCACGGCGGCGAGCTCCTCGAGGAAGGTGTCGGCCCAGTGGCGTACGTCCTTGGCCGCGACCTGCTTGCGCATCGCCTTCATCCGGCGGGTGAGCTCCTTCGGCTCGGCCTCGTAGGCCTCGAGCAGCGCGGCCTTCATCCCGTTGATGTCGTAGGGGTTCACGAGCCAGGCCTGGCGCAGCTCCTCGGCCGCGCCGGCGAACTCGGAGAGCACGAGGGCGCCGTCGTCCTCGTAGCGGCAGGCGACGTACTCCTTCGCGACCAGGTTCATGCCGTCGCGGTAGGGGGTGACGACCATGATGTCGGCGGCGCGGTAGAGCGCGGCCATCTCCGCGCGGGGGAGGCTCGTGTGGAGGTAGGAGATGGCCGGACGGCCGATGCGGCCGAGATCGCCGTTGAGGCGGCCGACGAGGCGGTCGATGTCGTCGCGGAGCTTGCGGTACTGCTCGACGCGTTCGCGAGACGGCACCGCCACCTGGACGAAGATGACGTCCTCGACGTCGAGCTCGGTGTCGCGGAGCATCTCGCCGAAGGCGCGCAGCCTGGCGTAGATGCCCTTGGTGTAGTCGAGCCGGTCGACGCCGAGAAAGATCTTCTTCGGGTCGCCGAGCTGCTCGCGGATCTCCTTGGCACGCTGGTTGACGCCCTCGTCGTGGGCCATCTCGTCGAAGCCGACGAAGTCGATCGAGATCGGGAAGGCGGCCGCGTGCACGGTGCGCCCGTCGGGGAGATAGACCAGGTCACGATGGGTCTTGTGGCCGACGCGCTGACGCACCAGGCGGACGAAGTTCTGGGCCGCCTGGGGGAGCTGGAAGCCGACGAGGTCGGCGCCGAGGAGGCCCTCGAGGAGCTGGCGGCGCCACGGGACCTGCTGGAAGAGCTCGGCCGGAGGGAACGGGATGTGCAGGTAGAAGCCGATGCGCAGGTCGGGGCGGAGCTCGCGCAGCATCTGCGGGACCAGCTGGAGCTGGTAGTCCTGGACCCAGACGGTCGCGCCCTTGGCGGCGACCTCGGCGCACTTCTCGGCGAACCGCTGGTTGACGCGCTGGTAGCCGTCCCACCACTCGCGGTGGAACTCCGGCTTGGCCACGACGTCGTGGTAGAGCGGCCACAGGGTGCCGTTGGAGAAGCCCTCGTAGTGCTCCTGGATGTCCTCGGCGGTCATCGTCATCGGCAGCAGGTGGAGCCCGTCGTCCTCGAACGGCTCGAGGTCCTCGTCGGTGCCGCCGGGCCAGCCGATCCAGACGCCGTCGTTGGCACGCAGGACGGGTTCGAGGGCGCTGACCAGGCCTCCGGGGGAGCGTCGCCACGCTTTCGTGCCGTCCGGCATCTCCACTCGATCGACGGGAAGCCGATTGGCCACGATTACCAGGTCAGCCTGCACATCTCCGACTCTAATGGACCGGGGCCAGGTTCGGCGCGGTGTCGTTCCACCAGTGACTTCCGGCCCCGACCCGAATACCTGTCGAGTAACACGCCGACAGGGTGAACCACAGCGGTGTAGTTCGGCGCGTTAGGGTGTGGTCAGATGCAGACGACACCGGGGGACGAGGAATGAGCGCTGTCAACGTGCAGGTCACAGGCCCAGGCGAGGACCCCGCGAGCCTCAGCGAGCGTGACAAGCAGATCCTCGACTTCGAGCGTCAGTGGTGGAAGTACGCCGGCGCCAAGGAAGCCGCCGTGCGCGAGGCGTTCAACATGTCCGCCACCCGTTACTACCAGGTGCTCAACGCTCTCATCGACAAGCCGGAGGCCCTCGAGGCCGACCCCCTGCTGGTACGCCGCCTGCGACGGCTCCGCGCGGCCCGGCAGCGTCAGCGCTCGGCGAGACGGCTCGGTTTCGAGGTCTGAATGACCGGCTGCGTACGTCCTTCGAAGGGTGAGCGTGGCGTTGCGCTCCCCACACCCGTCATCGCGCTGAGCGTGGTGGCTGTCGTTGCCGCGGTGGTCGTCTTCTGGGTCACCGGGGGCTCCGATGACGGGGGCGGGAAGATCGCCCAGGCCGGCGGCAGCCCCTCGGCATCGGCATCGGCCTCGCCGAAGCCGGCCAAGACCGAGGAGAAGAAGCCGGCCAAGGCGGAGCCCTCGCCCGTCGACCGGGCCAAGGTCAGCGTCGAGGTCTACAACCAGTCCAACATCGGCGGCCTTGCCGGCGACGTCGCGGCGAAGGCGACCACGGTCGGCTGGAACGTCGTCGGCGAGGACAACTGGATGGGCTCCGTCCCGGAGAACACCGTCTACTACCCGCCCGAGATGAAGCGCGAGGGCCAGCAGCTCGCCGATGACCTCGGTATCAAACGCACCCATGTGTCGGTCGAAGGCTCGATGAAGGGCGACCGGTTGACGGTGGTTCTGACCGGTGGTCTCTGAGCGTTTCCGGTCGTTCTCGACGGTGTGTGATCTGCCGCACGGGCCTGTGGTCCCGGTCGGCTCGACGGTGGTTGCCGTGTCACAGTTGAGGCATGGCCGAACCTCTGCCTGATGGCACCGCAGGAGAGCAGAAGTACGCCGCGATCGCGGCTGCTGCCGCCGAGACCCTCGTCGGTCTGGACTTCGACGGGACGCTCTCCCCGATCGTGGAGGACCCGGCTTCGGCTCGGATCCATCCGGACGCGGCGGAGGTCCTGATCTCGCTCGCGTCCCGGGTCAAGGCGCTGGCCATCGTCACCGGCCGACCGGCCGGACAGGTCGTCGAGCTGGGCGGGCTGGCCGCGATCGCCGACGCGTTGGCGGAGCTGGGCAAGGAGCTGTACGTGTTCGGGCAGTACGGCAACGAGCGCTGGAGCGGCGCCGACCGGGTCGTCGTCGGCCCGCCGCCGCCCGAGGGGCTGGCCGCCTTCGAGGCGGCGCTGCCGGAGGTCCTCTCCGCTCATGAGGCGCAGGACGCCTATATCGAGGAGAAGGGTCTCGCCATCGGCGTCCACACCCGCCGGTTCCCCGACCCGGACGGCCTCGCCGCGCGCCTGCTCCCGCCACTGACTTCGCTGGCCGCCGAGCACGGGCTCGTCATCGAGCCCGGCAAGCAGGTCATCGAGGTGCGTGCTCCTGGCACGCACAAGGGCCACGCGATCTCCACGCTGGTCGAGGAGGTCTCGCCCGGCGCGATCCTGTTCGGCGGCGACGACCTGGGAGACATCGAGGCGTTCGAGGCGGTCCGCGCCTGGGGAAAGACGACCGGGTCGCCGACGCTGCTCGTCTACTCCCACGCCGGACCCGACAGGGGTCCGCTCGCCGGGCTGGCCGACGTCGAGGTGGCTGGGCCGGACGGTGTGCTGGAGCTGCTGCGTGAGCTGACCGACGACGCGCGCCAGGGGTAGAACGGCGTCCGCTGACAGCGAACACGATAACCGGAGGGAACATCCGGTTGCTCCCGGAAGTTGAGCGGGTATCACTCAACTTTTCTAGGAGGGTCCGCAATGGACAAGCTTCCTGTGCTGTTCGTCTCGGATGCCGTGGTCCTGCCGGGGATGGTCGTGCCGATCGAGCTCGACGAGGCCGCGCAGGCTGCGATCGACGCCGCTCGGGCCGGCTCGGAGAGCCGGCTGCTGGTCGCGCCGCGGCTCGGGGACCGGTATGCGACGTACGGTGCCGTGGCCACGATCGAGCGTGTCGGCCGGTTCCGGGGCGGTGAGCCCGCGGCGGTGCTGCGGGCCGTCGGCCGCGCGAAGATCGGCTCCGGCGTGACCGGACCCGGTGCCGCGCTGTGGGTCGAGGTCGAGACGGCCGAGGAGACCACGACGGAGCACGCGAAGGAGCTGGCCGAGGAGTACAAGCGGCTGGTGGTCGCGGTGCTGCAGCGACGCGAGGCCTGGCCGGTCATCGACCAGGTCAACCGGCTCACCGAGCCGTCCGAGATCGCCGACACCGCCGGCTACGCGCCCTACCTCGACGACGAGGCCAAGCGTGA
Source organism: Nocardioides sp. NPDC101246 (assembly GCF_044767415.1). Taxonomy (NCBI): domain Bacteria; kingdom Bacillati; phylum Actinomycetota; class Actinomycetes; order Propionibacteriales; family Nocardioidaceae; genus Nocardioides; species Nocardioides sp. NPDC101246. The sequence continues at coordinate 26,901 of NZ_JBIWNX010000013.1, read as the reverse complement.
GCTGCTGGAGACGCCCTCGGTCGAGGAGCGGCTGGAGAAGGTGATCGCCTGGGCCAAGGACAACATCGCGGAGTCCGAGGTCACCGACAAGATCGCCGAGGACGTACGCGAGGGCATGGAGAAGACGCAGCGGGAGTTCCTGCTGCGCCAGCAGCTCGCCGCGATCCGCAAGGAGCTCGGCGAAGGCGAGCCCGAGGGGTCCGACGACTACCGGGCCCGGGTCGAGGCAGCCGACCTGCCCGAAGCCGTACGCGAGGCCGCGCTGCGCGAGGTCGACAAGCTCGAGCGTGGTTCCGAGCAGAACCCGGAGACCGCGTGGATCCGGACCTGGCTGGACACGGTGCTGGAGCTGCCGTGGGGCGTGGTCACGGAGGACTCGACCGACGTGACCGCGGCTCGCGAGGTCCTCGACGCCGACCACCACGGCCTCGAGGAGGTCAAGGACCGGATCGTGGAGTACCTGGCGGTGCGGACCCGACGTGCCGAGCGCGGCCTGCAGGTCATCGGTGGCCGTGGCTCGGGCGCCGTGGTGCTGCTCGCCGGTCCGCCGGGAGTCGGCAAGACCTCGCTGGGTGAGTCCGTCGCGCGTTCGCTCGGGCGGAAGTTCGTCCGGGTCGCGCTGGGCGGCGTCCGCGACGAGGCCGAGATCCGCGGCCACCGGCGCACCTACGTCGGCGCGCTCCCGGGCCGGATCGTGCGGGCCATCAAGGAGGCCGGTTCGATGAACCCGGTCGTGCTCCTCGACGAGGTCGACAAGGTCGGCTCCGACTACCGGGGCGATCCTGCCGCGGCGCTGCTGGAGGTGCTCGACCCGGCGCAGAACCACACCTTCCGCGACCACTACCTCGAGCTCGACCTGGACCTCTCCGACGTCCTGTTCATCGCGACGGCCAACGTCGTGGAGCAGATCCCGAGCGCACTGCTGGACCGGATGGAGCTGGTCACGATCGACGGCTACACCGAGGACGACAAGGTCGCCATCGCCCGCGACTTCCTGCTGCCTCGGCAGCTCGAGCGCGCCGCGGTGACAGCGGAGGAGGTCACGGTCTCCGACGACGCCCTGCGTGAGCTGGCCGCCAACTACACCCGCGAGGCGGGTGTACGCCAGCTCGAGCGGCTCCTCGCCAAGGCGCTGCGCAAGGCGGCGACACGTTTGGCCACCGGGACCGAGCACGTCGATGTCGACCTGGACAACCTCAAGGACCTCGTCGGACGGCCACGGTTCACGCCGGAGTCGGCAGAGCGTACGTCGGTCCTGGGTGTCGCCACCGGACTGGCCGTCACCGGCCTGGGCGGGGACGTCCTCTTCATCGAGGCGTCCGCGGCCGACGGGCAGACCGGCCTGAACATCACCGGCCAGCTCGGCGAGGTGATGAAGGAGTCCGCGCAGATCGCGCTCTCCTTCGTCCGCTCGCACGCGGCCGAGCTGGGTGTGGACCCGGCGGTGCTGGACCGCTCGCTGCACGTCCACGTGCCGGCCGGTGCGGTGCCCAAGGACGGTCCGAGCGCCGGCATCACCATGGTCACCGCGCTCACCTCGCTCGCAACCGGTCGCCCGGTGCGCGGCGAGGTCGGGATGACCGGTGAGGTCTCGCTCTCCGGCCGGGTGCTGCCCATCGGTGGCCTCAAGCAGAAGCTGCTCGCCGCTCAGCGAGCCGGTCTGACCGAGGTCTTCGTGCCGCAGCGCAACGAGCCCGACCTGGACGAGGTGCCCGATGAGGTGAAGCAGGCGCTGAAGATCAACCTGGTCAGCGATGTCCGGGATGTCGTACGCGGCGCCCTGGCTCCCGCCGAGGGGGAGGCCACCAACGAGACCCCTGTGGTCGCTGCCTGACCGGATCGTTCCGGTTGCTGCCCGCTTGATGCCTCGTGCATCGAGCGGGCAGCTCGCACACTGGACACATGAGCAACCGAGCCCTTCTCGTCATCGACATCCAGGAATCCTTCCGTCAGCTGGACAAGTGGGAGCAGACCCTTCACCCCGACATCGCCGAGCGGGCCGAGAGGCTGTTGAGCCTCGCGCGCGCCGCGGGCGACCTGGTCGTCTGGGTGCTGCACACCGAGCCCGGCAGCGGCAACGCCTTCGACCCGGCCACCGGTCACGTGCGCTACCTCGACGGGCTCAGTGGCCCGAAGCCGGGCGAGGTCGAGGTCCGCAAGACCTCCCACAATGCCTTCACCACGACCAACCTGCAGCAGATCCTGACCGAGCACGGGATCACCGAGCTCCTGGTGTCCGGGATCCGCGCCGAGCAGTGCGTCGAGACCACCGCCCGGGTCGGGTCCGACCTCGGCTACCGGGTCACCTATGTCGCCGACGCGGTCACCACCGAGCCGCTGGGCGGGCTGTCGGCCGAAGAGGTCGTCGAGCGTACGAAACTCGTGCTCAGCGGCCGGTTCGCCGAGATCACGACCATCGCCGACTTGGAGGCCGTGACAGCATCTGTGGCATGAGCGCCGTCGTGTTCGTGCTGCTGCCCGGCGTACATCTGCTCGACCTCGCCGGGCCGGCACAGGCCTTCCACACCGCGGGCAACCTGGGGCACCCCTACGACCTCGTCTACGTCGCGGGTGCCGAGCCGGGGGAGGTGCTCTCGGCACAGGGGCTGCCTCTAGCGGCCCGCGGCGAGTGGCCCGATCTCGACCCCGGCGACCTGCTCCTGGTGCCGGGCTGGCGGGCGGCGTACGACCTCGTCGCCGGGCCCCGGCTCAGCCGCGAGACCGCCGAGCGGCTGCGCGCCCACCATGCGGCCGGGGGCGAGGTGGCGAGCGTCTGCGCCGGCGCTGACGCCCTTGGCCAGGCAGGTCTCCTCGACGGACGCCGCTGTACCACCCATCACGACCTCCAGGACGCGCTGTCCCGGCGCTATCCGATGGCCCGGGTGGTGCGCGACGTACTCTTCACCAGCGATGACCGGATCGTGACTTCGGCCGGTATCGCCAGCGGCATCGACCTGAGCCTTCATCTCCTCGCGATGCGCCACGGACCGGCGCTGGCGGCCCGGGTGGCCCGCGACATGGTCGTCTACGCGCGGCGCAACGGCGACCAGCCGCAGGAGAGCGTCCTGCTGCGCCACCGGAACCATCTCGACGACACCGTCCACCACGTGCAGGACGTCATCGACGCCCGGTTCGCCGAGCCGCTCCCGCTCGCCGGCCTCGCCGAGGGGGCGGGCGTGAGCGAGCGCACCCTGACCCGCGCCTTCGTGAGCGCGACGGGTCTCACGCCGCTCCGCTACCAGCAGGCTCTTCGCCGCGAGCGCGCCGACCACCTGCTCGCCGCGGGCACCACCATGGAGACGGCCGCCCGTGCGGTGGGGTTCGATGACGCCCGCATGCTGCGGCGTCTCCGTGCCCGCTGACTGTCCATATCGTGGACGCATGGTCCGCGGAGTGGAACCCGGGTGTGTTTGGCGGTTGATACCTGCCGTACGATCGCTACTGCTCATCGAGAGGGACTGAGGGAACGGCCCAGTGAAGTCCCGGCAACCGACCGCGAGCCTCCTCCCATGCCAGGGCGGGTAGCGGAGCAGGTGCTAATTCCGGCCCGGCGCGAGAGACGTGATCGGGGAAGATGAGGAGGAGGTTTCTCATGAGCGCTGTGACCACGGAGAAGAAGGCCCTGCGCGAGGGTGCGTTCGGCAACGCCTCGGCCCTGTCGTGCCGGGAGTGCGGCAACCAGGTCGAGCTCGGACCGCATTACGCCTGTCCGGAGTGTTTCGGGCCACTGGAGGTGGCCTATGACTTCCCGGCCGTGACCCGCGAGGAGATCGAGGACGGACCCCGCAACATCTGGCGCTACAAGGCGCTGCTGCCGGTGCCCGACGACATCGAGCAGAGCCCCAACACCGAGCCCGGCTTCACCCGGCTCCTGGACGCGAAGAACCTCGCCAAGGAGCTCGGCATCGAGAAGATCTGGGTGAAGGACGACTCGACCAACCCGACCAACTCCTTCAAGGACCGCGTGGTCGCCTGCGCGCTGAGTGCCGCCCGCGAGCTCGACGCCAAGGTCTTCGCCTGCCCGAGCACCGGCAACCTGGCCAACGCGGTGGCGGCGGCGGGCGCGCGGGCCGGCATCCCGACCGCGGTCTTCATCCCGAGCAACCTCGAGCAGCCCAAGCAGGTCAACTCCGCCGTCTTCACCGACAACCTGATCGCCGTCGACGGCAACTACGACGACGTCAACAAGCTCGCCCAGGAGATCGCCGCGGAAGAGGACGGCTGGGCGTTCGTGAACGTCAACGTACGTCCCTTCTACGCCGAGGGCTCCAAGACCCTCGGCTACGAGATCGCCGAGCAGCTCGGCTGGCGCCTGCCCGACCAGATCGTCATCCCGGTGGCCTCCGGATCCCAGCTGACCAAGGTCGACAAGGCCTTCAAGGAGCTGATCAAGCTCGGTCTGGTCGAGGAGAAGCCCTACCGGATCTTCGGCGCCCAGGCGACCGGATGCAACCCGGTCGCGACCGCGTTCAAGGCCGGCGTCGACGCCATCCGCCCGGTCAAGCCCGACACGATCGCCAAGTCGCTGGCCATCGGCAACCCCGCCGACGGCATCTACGTCCTCGACGCCACCCGCTCCTCCGGCGGCGCCGTCGAGGAGGTCACCGATGACGAGATCCGCGCCGCGATCGTGCTCCTGGCCCGCACCGAGGGCATCTTCACCGAGACCGCCGGCGGCACCACCCTCGCGGTCACCAAGAAGCTCGTCGAGACCGGCGCCCTCGACCCGAGCCTGGAGACGGTGATCATCAACACCGGCCACGGCCTCAAGACGCTCGACGCGATCAGCGGCATCGTCGGCCCCCGCGCCACCATCGCCCCCAACTACGACGCCTTCGAGGACGCCGGGCTCTCCCAGGCTTAGGGCTGTTCCTTCGGCAAGGTATGCAGACGAAGGCTCACATCCCCTGCGGAGCTCCGCAGGAGATGTGGCCCTTGACCTGCATACCGTGATGAAGGAACCCCGCGTTCACCTACGTGCGCTACAGATAAGGAATGTGAGCAGCGCGAAGACGAGTGAAGAGGCCAGGTGGCTCGGCATGGTCGCCGCCACCGCGGGAGTCGCCGGCGCAGTCGGTGTGGTGGGGGCAGCCGCAGGTGCCGGGTTCGTGACGTTGCTGAAGAGACAGGCGGCGCACGCGCGCGACGTGATCGGCAAGCCGCTCGGCGAGGAGGCGATCTACGCCGACAAGGTCTACAAGAAGACCTACAGCGGTACGCCGGTGGAGCTCCTCGTCCTCGGCGACTCGATCGCCGCCGGACTCGGTGCGGAGACCAGGGGTGGCACCCTCGGCGCACGGCTGGCCAAGGGAACGGCGAAGGCCCTGCAGCGGCCGGTGCGGCTGCGTACGGCCGCGGTGGTCGGGGCGGAGACCTCGATGGTTCCCGCCCAGCTCGAGTCGCTGCCTGAGACCTACCGACCCGACGTCGCGGTGGTCATCGTCGGCGGCAACGACGTCACCCACCGGGTACCGCAGAAGGATTCCACCCGGGTGCTGGGAGAGGTCATCGACGCCCTGCGGGAACGCGGCGCCGAGGTGGTGGTCGGGACCTGCCCCGACGTCGGTGCGGTCCGACCGCTGCCGCAGCCGCTGCGCTCGCTCGGGCGCAGGATCGCCAAGCAGCTGGCAGACGGGCAGCGGGAGACCGCGCTGGCCAAGGGCGCCCACGTCGTCTCGCTCTCCGAGGTCGTCGGCCCGTTCTTCATCACGAACCCCGACGAGATGTTCGCGATCGACCACTTCCATCCCAGCGCGATGGGCTACAAGCGCACCGCGAAGGCGATGCTGCCCTCCGTCCTCGCCGCGCTGGGGCAGGTCGAGCGGGTCCCGTTCGGCCACCACCTGCCCGAGGCCGTGGACGTCACCGAGGGGCGCCCCAGCGAGAGCTGAGGCGCCCCTCGGTGCGGCCTACGCGCCGGTCTCGGCCTCGGCGTCGTCCTCGTCCGGGCCCCTCCCGCCACTACCGAGCCCGCCGGTGCTGAGCATGTCGGCGGTGAGGCCGGTGGCGGCGCGGTAGTCGACGGTCCCCGCAGGCGTACGCGGCACCGCGTCGACGAGCAGGACGAGCTTGGGCTCGTGCGACTCCCCGAGTAGGTCGCGGGAGTGCTTGCGCAGGTCGGCGGCGGTCGTCGCCGACGACGGAGCCAGCTGCACCAGCGCCGCTACCTGCTGGCCCCAGCGCGGGTGAGGCATGCCGAAGACTGCGGCGTCGACGACGTCGCCGTGGGCGAGGAGCACGCCCTCGATGGTCTCGGGGTGGATCTCGAGGTCACCGGTGCGTACGAGCGTGGCGGCCCTGCCGAGCAGTGTGATCGAGCCGTCGTGCTCGCGACGGGCGAGGTCGCCGGGGAAGGTCCAGCGCCGGTTGTCGATCAGCTTGATCGCGGTGGCCGAGCGGGCGTTGTCCTTGTAGTAGCCGAGGGCCGAGGGGCCGGAGCGGGCCAGCAGGCCCTCGACGCCGGGAGCCGCCGGGGTGAGGTCGGGGTTGAAGACCTCCACCTCCGGGCCGACCATGAACCGTGCCTCGCCGGGCGCGAGCGGGGAGCCGTCGTCGGCGCGGGAGCCGGTGACGCCGGTCTCCAGCGTGCCGTAGGAGTCGACGATGACCCGGCGGGCGAACGCGTTGCGCAGGACCCCGAGGACGTTCTCGGAGAGCGGCGCCGCGGTGTTGGAGACACCGGCGAGCGAGCGCAGCGGCCAGCGTTTCTTGCCGACCAGCCGCGCCGCCGCGACCGGCCGCGCCTGGGCGTCGCCCAGCAGCGTGATCGCGGTCGCGCCGGCCTGCTCGGCGAGGTCGAGGAACGCCTCGGCGGAGAAGGTGGGCGAGGTGTCGAGCACCGCGGTGCCACCGGCGACCAGCGCCCGCAGGAGCAGTAGCTGGCTCTGCCCGTGCAGCAGCGGACCGCCGGCGAGCAGGACGACACCCGAGTCGCGAGCGGCCGCCTCGGCGGCGAGGCCCTCGACCGACGGGATCGGCGCGTTGCGGCGGACCGTGTTCAGCGCGGCCCAGATCAGGTCCTCCTGGCGCCAGACCGCACCCTTCGGGGTGCCCGTGGTGCCGGTGGTGAAGATGATGTGCCAGTCACCGGGCGTACGTCCGACGGTCGGCCGCTCCTTGGACGCCGCGGCGACCTTGGCGTCGTAGTCGGGGCCGAGGACGACCCGGTGGTCCAGCTTCAGGTCGAGCTCGTCGAGGTCGTCGGTGAACTCGGGGGAGACGATGGCCGCGACGCAGTCGGTGGCGGCGTACGTCCGGGCGAGCTCGTCGCGCCGGTAGGCGTGGTTGATGTTGACCGGGATCGTGCGGGCCTTGAGGCATCCGTAGAGCGCGTCGACCCACTCGATCCGGTTGGTCGCGTGGACGGCGACCTGGGCACCAGGCTCGAGGCCGACGCTCAGCAGGTGGTTGGCCAGGCGCGTGGCACGCTCGTCGATCTCGGCGTAGGAGTAGGCGCGGTCGGTGGTGACGACAGCCGTGCGATCAGGGATCGCATCGGCCATCGCCTCCAGGATGTCGGGCAGTGTGAGGGGGATCACGGCGGACACAGAGACGTAGGCTTTCCAGGGGTAGGGCCGTACGGCAACCGAACCGTACGTCGGATCAGCCGGTCGTCACCTACGCGCCTCGAGCAGCTCGGCAGCGACCGTAGCGCTCGCACGATAGTCCACCTTGCTCACGGGCGTGCGAGGGACTCGCTCCACGAGCAGGATGTCCTTGGGCACCTTGTAGGCGGAGATGAGGCTGCGGCAGTGCTCCCGCAGCGCGTCGTCCGAGGTCGTGGCGCCCTCGCGGAGCTGCACGAGAGCGGTCACCTGCTGGCCCCAGCGCTCGTGCGGGGTGCCGACGACCGCGGTGTCGAAGACGTCGGCGTGACGCAGCAGGACCGCCTCGACCTCCTCGGGGAAGACCTTCTCGCCGCCGGTGTTGATGCAGCCCGAGCCGCGGCCCAGGACGGTGATCGAGCCGTCCTCCTCGCGCCGCGCGAAGTCGCCGGGGATCGACCAGCGCTGCCCGTCGATCTCCTTGAACGTCGCCGCGGTCTTGGCCGGGTCATTGTAGTAGCCCAGCGGGATCGACCCGGTGCGCGCGAGCATCCCGGTCTCGCCCGGGGCGCACGGCGACAGGTCGGTGTCGAAGACCTGTACGTCGATCCCGACCTGGAACTTCGGCGCGGCCTGCGCGCCCTCGTTGCCCTCGTCGACCTGCATGCCGGTCGCTCCGGACTCCGAGGCGCCGTAGGAGTCGAGGATGTAGCGGCCCGGCAGTGCCTCCCGGAGCTGGGTGCGAACCCCCGCGGAGAGCGGGGCGGCGCCGTTGGAGACCGCGAACAGGCTGCTCAGGTCCCAGCGCTCGGGCTCGCGCAGGATCGCCTCGGCCACCGGGCGCCCCATCGCGTCGCCGAGGAAGGTGAGCGAGTTGACCCCGGCCGCCTGGACGAGGTCCAGGATGCTCTCGGGTGACCAGGTCGGCTCTGTGAAGAGCGCGACCGTGCAGCCGCCGACATGGCCGTTGCCCATGATCCACTGGCTGCCGCCGTGCATCATCGGGCCGCACGCCAGCAGCACCATCGGTGTCTCCTGTGCCGCCGCCTCCTGGGCGAGCTGCTCGACGGTGTCGAACGGCGCCCCGAACCGGCTCGCGTTCATCGCGGCCCGGATGATGTCCTCCTGGCGCCACACGACGCCCTTCGGCATCCCGGTGGTGCCGCCGGTGAAGATCACGTAGCGGTCGTCGGGGCTGCGCTCGATGTCGGGCCGCTCCTTCGACGCGGCGGCGACCGCGGCGTCGTACTCCTCGCCCAGCACCAGCGTGGGGATGCCCAGGCCGAGCGCGGCGACCGCCTCGACGTGCTCCGGTCCGATGATCGCGGCGACCACGTCGGAGCTGCGGTAGAGGTGGTCGAGCTCGTCGTGGAGGTACTTGTGGTTGATGTTGATCGGGACCGCCCGTGCCTTCATGCACCCGTAGAAGGCGTCGACCCACTCGATCCGGTTGCGGGAGTGGACGGCGACGTGGTCGCCGGGCTTGATGCCCTGCCCGAGGAGGTGGTTGGCCAGCCTGGTCGCGCGCTCGTCGACCTCGGCGAAGCTGTAGGCGTGTTCCATGGTGAACACGGCGGTGCGGTCGGGGATGGCGTCGGCCATCGCCTCGAGGATGTCAGGGAGAGTGATCGGGGTCACATCACCGAGTGTCGCAACTAGAACGTGTTCTCGTCTAGCGATTGGCTCAAAACTTCCAGGGCGTCCCGTCGTCGGCCGAGATCGGCTCGCTCCGGTCCGTGCGCGCAGAGAGCGATGGCCTCCGCGTAGGCGTCGATCGCCTCGAGGTGACGCCCCGACCGCTCCAGCAGCTGCGCCCGTACGGCAGGCAGCCGGTGTCCCGGCAGGGCGACCGAGTCGAGCGCCTTCAGCCCGGCCTCAGTGCCGGAGGCCTCGGCGACCGCGACGGCGCGGTTGAGACGTACGACCGGAGTGTCGCGGAGCGCGAGCAGCTCGTCGTAGCGCTCGACGATGCGGTCCCAGGCGGTCGTCTCGGAGGTGGGCGCGACGGCGTGCTCCGCGGCGATCAGGGCTTGGAGGAGGTAGGGCGCCGGTGCGGCGTGGGCGAGCGGGGTGAGGATCGAGAGGGCCTCGGCGATCTCGTCGGTGCGCCAGCGGGTGCGGTCCTGGTCGGGAAGCAGGACGAGGGCGCCGTCCGGTCCGATCCGCGCATCGCGGCGGGAGTGCTGCAACAGCATCAGGGCGAGGAGGGCGTCGACCTCCGGGTCCGGCGCCGGGAGCACCGTCCGCAGGACCCGGACCAGCCGGATCGCCTCGCCGGCCAGATCGCTGCGTACGACATCGGGGCCGGTGCCGGGGGCGTAACCCGCCGTGAAGGCGAGATAGGCGACCTCCGCGACGATGCCGACTCGGTCCCGCAGGTCGGCGAGGTCCGTAGGCACCTCGAAGGAGGCGCCCGCGAGCCGCTTCCGCGCCCGGGTCAGCCGCGCCGCCATCGTCGCCTTCGACTGCAGGAACAGCCGCCCGATGTCCTCGGTGGAGACGCCGAGGACCAGCCGGAGGGTGAGGGCCGCGGCCGCCTCCCGAGACAGCGTCGGGTGGGCGCAGAGCAGCACCAGCCGGAGCCGCTCGTCGGTGACCGCCTCGCCCCCGGCGCCGGCCGGCACCGTGGCCATCACCTGCTGCGCCTCGTGCGTGAGGCCGGCGTCTACCACGAGCAGGGGCATCTTGCGGGCCAGCACCTCCTCGGAGCGCATCCGGTCCACGATCCGCCTGCGTGCGGTCGTCAGCAGCCAGGCGGGCCCGTTGTCCGGCTCGCCGTCGACCGGCCATCGCCGGGCGGCGGCCTCGAAGGCGTCGGCCAGACCGTCCTCGGCCAGGTCGAGCCGACGGAACTGCGCGACGAGCAGGGCAAGCAGCCGACCCCACTCCTCGCGCAGCAACGTCTCCAGCATCGTCGGTCGTCAGTCCAGCTCGGCCGGGCGGATCTCGATCGCCGACTCCGCCGTGGCGAGCAGCCGGCAGCACTCGACCAGATCGTCGCGGTCCTCGGACTCCACGACGTAGAGCCCGGCCAGGTGCTCGGCCGCCTCGGTGTACGGCCCGTCGGTCACCCCGGACCCGCGCACGGTCACGGCCGTCGCCGGATCGGCGAGCGCCGCGCCGTACCCCTTCAGGTTGGTGTGCCCGCGTTCTTCGAGCAGAGCGGCGAACTTCTCGTGCGTGGCGAAGACGGCGTCCTTCTCGGCCTGCGTCTTCGCCTGCCACTCGGCCTCCACGTTGGGGATGAGCAGGTAGTAGCGGGTCACCTCACGCCATCCCTTCGTGCTCGACGATCTCGCGGACCTCGAGCGCCGTCTCCAGCTCGGCGAGCACCTTGCAGCACTCGAGCATGTCGTCGACGTCGTCGGTCTCGATCGTGTAGAAGCCGGTCACGTGCTCGACGGTCTCGGCGTACGGGCCGTCGGTGATCACCACCCCGTCGCCCTCCTTGCGGAGCGTCTTGGCCTTGCTGGAGTGGTGGAGCTCGGCGCCCCCGGTGACCTTGTGGCCACGCTCGGCGAGTAGCTTGGCGAACTTGCCGTGCACCTCGTAACCGGCGGCCTTCTCCTCCGGCGTCGACTCGGCCCAGAAGGCCTCGTTCGTCGGCAGCAGCACCATGTATCTGGTCATTGTCTTGATCCCTTCGTGTGCCTCGGTGTGAGTCTGTCACCGGGGATGACGGGCGGGACAAGACCAAATCGACACCGAGAAGGAACGATGATGTACGTCGTGCGTTCAACTCTTCCCGGAAGGCTCCGCATGTGACTGCCCCTCTGCTGCGCGGCGATCTTGCGCCGGAGCCCCGGACGCTCGTCGACATCTTCCGGGAGACCGCGGCCCAGGTGCCCGACGATCCGGCCGTCGACGCGGGCAACGGGCTGCTGACGTACGCCGAGCTCGAGGAGGCCGCCGACGGGCTGGCCGCCGAGCTCAACGCCGCCGGGATCGGGCCGGGGGACAAGGTCGGGCTGCGGATCGCGAGCGGCACCACCGACCTCTACGTCGCGATCCTCGGGATCCTCTGCGCGGGCGCTGCCTACGTGCCGGTCGACGCCGACGACCCCGAGGAGCGGGCCCGGCTGGTCTTCGGCGAGGCGCAGGTCGCCGCGATCGTGACCAACGACCTGCGGGTCACACTGACTCCGACGGTCGGGCTCGGCGAGACCGGCGAGGCGCGCGAGCCGGAGGAGCCGGCGACCGACGACGACGCCTGGGTGATCTTCACCTCCGGGTCGACCGGCACCCCGAAGGGTGTCGCGGTCACCCACCGCAACGCCGCGGCGTTCGTCGACGCCGAGTCGCGCCTCTTCCTCCAGGACGCCCCGATCGGGGTCGGTGACCGGGTGATGGCGGGTCTCTCGGTGGCCTTCGACGCGAGCTGTGAGGAGATCTGGCTGGCGTGGCGCTACGGCGCCTGCCTGGTCCCGGCCCCACGAGCGCTGGTGCGGTCGGGGGTCGACGTCGGCCCGTGGCTGGTCGCCAACCAGATCACCATCGTCTCGACGGTGCCCACGCTCGTCGCGCTGTGGCCGCCGTCCTCGCTCGAGCGGGTCCGGCTGCTGATCACCGGAGGCGAGGCGATCCCGCCCGAGCTCGCCGCCCGCCTGGTCACCTCCGAGCGGGAGGTGTGGAACACCTACGGTCCGACCGAGGCGACGGTGGTGGCCTGCGGTGCCCGCTTGACCGCCGAGGGACCGGTCCGGATCGGTCTCCCGCTCGACGGCTGGGACCTCGCCGTCGTCGACCCTGCGACGGGGGAGCCGGTCCCCGAGGGCGAGACCGGCGAGCTGATCATCGGCGGCGTCGGCCTGGCCCGCTATCTGGATGCGGCCAAGGACGCCGAGAAGTACGCCCCGATGGCCACCCTCGGCTGGTCGCGGGCCTACCGGTCGGGCGACCTGGTCGTCAACGACCCCGCCGGGCTGCTCTTCGGCGGTCGCGCCGACGACCAGATCAAGCTCGGTGGCCGGCGCATCGAGCTGGGCGAGATCGACAGTGCCCTGCTGCAGCTTCCCGGTGTCGTCGGGGCGGCCGCCGCCGTGCGGAGGAGCGCGGCGGGCAACAGCCTCCTGGTCGGCTACGTCACCGTCGACGACGCCTTCGACCAGGCCACCTCCGTCGCTCGGCTCCGGGCCGACATGCCGGCCGCGCTGGTGCCGCGGCTGGCCGTGGTCGACAGTCTCCCGACGCGTACGAGCGGGAAGGTCGACCGCGACGCACTGCCGTGGCCGCTCGCCTCGGCAGCGGGTTCGGGGGAGGGGCTCAGCGACACCGAGGCCTGGCTGGCCGGGCTGTGGAACGACGTCCTCGGCGCCGAGGTCACCGGGCCGGCGGCCGACTTCTTCGACCTCGGTGGCGGCAGCCTGACCGCGGCCCAGATGGTCAGCCTGATCCGCGAGCGCTTCCCGGAGGTCGCGCTCGGCGACATCTACGACCGGCCGAAGCTCGGCGCGCTGGCCGGCTACATCGACGAGATGGGCAGCTCTGCCGCGCTCTCCGAGCGCGAGGTGCCGGCCGTACGCCTCAAGACCCAGATCGCTCAGGTGGTCGCGACGATCCTGCTGCGCTGCCTCGCGGCACCGCGCTGGCTGACCTGGATCGCGCTCGGGACGACGCTCGCCCAGCCGTGGGCGCCCTGGCTGCCCTCGCTCAGCTGGTGGGTCCTCGTACCAGCCGTCCTGGCCTTCCTGACCCCGCCCGGCCGGATGCTGCTCGCCGCGGGCGCGGCGCGGCTCATCCTGCACGGCGTACGTCCGGGGGAGCACCCCCGCGGCGGCAAGGTCCATCTCCGGCTCTGGCTGGCGACGCACGCCGTCGACGAGCTCGGCGCCCACGGTCTCGCCGGGGCACCGTGGATGCTCTGGTACGCCCGGCTGCTCGGCGTGCGGATGGGCAGGAACGTCGACCTGCACAGCCTCCCGCCGGTCACCGGGATGCTCACCCTCGGCAAGGGCTGCTCGATCGAGCAGGAGGTCGACCTCTCGGGTCACTGGATCGAGGGCGACGTGCTCCATCTCGGTGAGGTCGAGGTGGGCGAACGGGCCCGGGTCGGGGCGCGGTCGACGCTGCTGCCCGGCGCGACGGTGGGCGACGATGCCGAGGTCGGTCCCGGATCGGCGGTCTTCGGTCAGGTGCCGGCGGGCGAGTTCTGGTCGGGTTCGCCGGCTGTCCGTGCGGCCCGGGAGGCGCGCGGGCCGTGGCAGCCACCCCAGGCCCGGGCCCGGGTCTGGATGCTCCTCTACGGCATCGCGGCCGCCGTCCTCGCCCTTCTTCCCGCGGTCGCCATCGGCGTCGGGACCGTCGTCGGTGTCGCTCTCGCCGGTGTTCCGGACTCCTACACCGACATCGGGGCGCTGCTCGCCTGGAGCCCGGTCGCGGTGGCGGCCGGCTTCGTCACCCTGGCCGTGCTGATCTGGGCGATGGTGCGGCTCGCCGGTCTGGCGATCAGCCCCGGCGTACATCCCGTACGCAGCCTTGCCGGTGTCGCGGTCTGGTCGACGATGCAGGTGCTCGACGAGGCCCGCACCTGGCTCTTCCCGCTCTACTCCTCGACGCTGACGCCGCTGTGGCTGCGGGCGCTCGGCGCCAAGATCGGCAAGCACGTCGAGGCCTCGACCGTGCTGATGATCCCCGGCCTGACGCAGGTCAACGACCAGAGCTTCCTGGCCGACGACACCCTGATCGGCGGCTACGAGCTCGGTGGAGGCTGGCTGCGGGTCGAGCGGGTGAAGATCGGCAAGCGGGCCTTCGTCGGCAACTCCGGCATGGCGGCGCCCGGCCGCAAGGTGCCGAAGGCGTCCCTGGTCGCCGTGCTCAGCGCGGCCCCGCGGCGCAAGCGCGCGCAGAAGGGAGAGAGCTGGCTCGGTTCGCCGCCGGCGCCGCTGCGCCGGGCGGCCGGCGAGACCGACTCGGGGCGCACCTACGACCCGCCGGCCGGGCTCAAGATCGCCCGGGCGCTCGTCGAGGTGGCCCGGCTGGTGCCGCAGACGCTCGCGGTGCTGCTCTACGCCGGGGTGGCCTATGTGCTCGTCAGGATCTGGGAGGCGACCGACCTCCTCGTCGCGCTCCTGGTCACCGGGCCGGTGCTCGCGGCCGCTGGAGCGGTCGCCGCCGGCATCACGGTGGCGGCGAAATGGCTGCTCGTGGGCCGCATCCGGGCCGGCTCGCACCCGCTGTGGAGCTGGTTCGTGTGGGCCAACGAGCTGGCAGACACCTTCGTCGAGGTGCTCGCCGCGCCCTGGTTCACCGGCGCCGTCTCCGGCACCCCGGTGCTCAACCTCTGGTTCCGCGCGCTCGGCGCGAGGATCGGCCGCGGTGTGTGGATCGAGACCCACTGGCTCCCCGAGACCGACCTCGTCGAGCTCGGCGACGGCGCCACGGTCAACGCCGGTACGGTCGTGCAGACCCACCTGTTCCACGACCGCGTCCTGGCCCTCGACGAGGTCGTCCTCCGCCGCGGCGCCACGCTCGGGCCCAACTCGGTCATCCTGCCCGCCGCGGCGATCGGCAGGCATGCGGTCGTCGGACCGGTCTCGCTGGTGATGCGCGGGGAGAGCCTGCCGGACAAGACCCTGTGGATCGGCAACCCGATCGGTCCCTGGGACCAGGCCGGCTGAGCGGATGCCTCTACCATGACCGCCGTGCCGAAGCTCCCCACAGCCGACCCCTACCTCCCGGGACACGGGGACCCGTCGTGGAGCGCGACCCACTACGACCTCGAGCTCACCTACGACCTGGTCGGCAACCGGCTCGCGGGGACGGCGACGATCCGCGCGGTCGCCGTCGACGACCTCAGCCGCGTCGTCCTCGACCTCTCCGACCTGCGGGTGCAGAAGGTCGCGATCGACGGCCGCCCGCCGGCCAAGTGGTCCCACCACGACCACCGCCTGGTGCTGAACCTCCGCTCGCGGATCGCGGCCGGCGAGGAGTTCGTGGTCACGGTCCGATACTCCGGCAAGCCCCGCCCGGTGGTGCTCTCCCACCACGGCGACGCCGGCTGGGAGGAGCTCGACGACGGTGTCATCGTCGCAGGTCAGCCGCATGGTGCGCCGACCTGGTTCCCGTGCAACGACCGCCCTTCCGACAAGGCCCGCTACGCGATCAGCGTGACCACCGCGCCCGGCTATGCGGTCGTCTCCAACGGCGAGCTGACCTCCCGCGTACGCCGCGGCAGCGGGGAGACCTGGCGCTACTGGCAGGCCGAGCCGATGGCGACCTACCTCGCCACGGTGCAGATCGGGCGCTACCGGGTCGTCGACATCGCGCCGACCGAAGGGCCGGGCGGCCGGGTGCCGATCCGGGCCGCGTACCCGGTCGACGCCACCGCCGGGTTCGAGGCGTCCTTCGGGCGCCAGCGGGAGATGATGGCGTACTTCACCTCCGTCTTCGGCCCCTACCCGTTCGACTCCTACTCCGTGGTGGTCACCGACGACGAGCTCGAGATCCCCCTCGAGTCGCAGTCGCTGTCGACCTTCGGACGCAACCACCTCACCGGCGAGTGGTCGGACGTACGCCTCGTGGCCCATGAGCTCGCCCACCAGTGGTTCGGCAACGCGGTGACCCTGAGCGAGTGGCGCGACATCTGGCTCCACGAGGGTTTCGCCTGTTACAGCGAATGGTTGTGGTCCGACGCCTCCGGGGGTCGCTCGTGCGGCGAGCACGCCCGTCACCACCACCGCCGGCTCTCCGCCCTGGCGCAGGATCTGGTCCTCGTCGACCCCGGTCCCGCGGACATGTTCGACGACCGCGTCTACAAGCGCGGAGCGCTCACCCTGCACGCGCTGCGGCGCACCGTCGGCGACGAGGCCTTCTTCGAGATCCTGCGCACCTGGGTGGCCCGGCACAGCGGCGGATCTGTCACCACCGCCGACTTCGAGGCGCTTGCTGCCGAGGTCAGCGGCCGTGACCTCACCACGCTCTTCGACGCCTGGCTTCGGCGCCCCGCGCTGCCGGACCTGCCTGCCTGACGCGGTGAGGGTCGGCGCCACTTTCCCGCCATGGCGGGAAAGTGCGGCCCTGCAGACGCGGCGCCTGGCTATCCTCGACCGCGTGCTCGAGCTGACCTTTCGTGATGCCACCTTCACCGACGTTGACGCCCTGGTGGGGCTGATCGAGTCGGCCTACCGCGGCGACGCCTCGAGGGCCGGCTGGACCACCGAGGCCGACCTGCTCGCCGGCCAGCGCACCGACCCCGAGGGCGTACGCGAGGTGATCACCGCACCGGGCTCCCGGCTCCTGGTGGTCGAACGCACCGGTGAGATCGTCGCCTGCTGCCAGCTGCAGAAGCGGGAGGCGTACGTCTATTTCGGCATGTTCTCCGTCTCGCCGCGGCTCCAGGGAGCCGGCGTCGGCAAGGCCGTCATGGCCGAGGCCGAGCGGATCGCGCGCGAGTGGGGCGCCGAGGAGATCCGGATGACCGTGATCCGCCAGCGCGAGGACCTGATCGCGTTCTACGAGCGGCGGGGGTTCGGGCGTACGGGACGCTTCGAGCCGTTCCCCTACGGCGACGAGCGCTTCGGTCTTCCGCTGCGCGACGACCTCGAGTTCGCCGAGCTCACGAAGGCTCTCTGAAGCGGATTTTCTTGCACTCTCGGGGGTCGAGTGCTAAACATGACGCTGGCACTCTTACCATGAGAGTGACAACAACCGGACCGGTGACGTTGAGGCGTCGCGAGCGGCAGGGAAGGGTTCTGCCGGGAGTGACGTCGTCCGTCGCGGGCAGCCCATCGGACCGGATCCAACGAACTTCCCAAGTGAAGGATCGCAGGAGCAATGCCGAAGCTCATCGCTTTCAACGAGGAGGCCCGTCGGGGTCTGGAGAAGGGTCTCAACACCCTCGCCGACGCCGTCAAGGTCACCCTCGGTCCCAAGGGCCGCAACGTCGTGCTCGAGAAGAAGTGGGGTGCCCCCACGATCACCAACGATGGTGTTTCCATCGCCAAGGAGATCGAGCTCGAGGACCCCTACGAGAAGATCGGTGCCGAGCTGGTCAAGGAGGTCGCGAAGAAGACCGACGACGTCGCCGGTGACGGCACGACGACCGCGACCGTTCTCGCCCAGGCGCTGGTCCGCGAGGGCCTGCGCAACGTCGCCGCGGGTGCCAACCCGGCCGGCCTGAAGCGCGGCATCGAGGCGGCCGTCGACGCCGTCTCCGAGCAGCTGCTCGCCCAGGCCAAGGACATCGAGACCAAGGAGCAGATCGCTGCTACCGCCTCGATCTCCGCTGCTGACACCACCGTCGGCGAGATCATCGCCGAGGCGATGGACAAGGTCGGCAAGGAAGGCGTCATCACCGTCGAGGAGTCGAACACCTTCGGGCTCGACCTCGAGCTGACCGAGGGTATGCGCTTCGACAAGGGCTACATCTCGGCCTACTTCGTGACCGACCCGGAGCGTATGGAGACCGTCCTCGACGACCCGTACATCCTGATCGTCAACTCGAAGATCTCCAGCGTCAAGGACCTGATCCCGGTCCTGGAGAAGGTCATGCAGACCGGCAAGCCGCTGGTCATCCTGGCCGAGGACGTCGACGGCGAGGCTCTCTCGACGCTGGTCGTCAACAAGATCAAGGGCACCTTCAAGTCCGTCGCCGTCAAGGCTCCGGGCTTCGGTGACCGCCGCAAGGCCATGCTGCAGGACATCGCGATCCTCACCGGTGGTCAGGTCATCTCCGAGGAGGTCGGCCTCTCCCTGGAGACCGCCGGCATCGAGCTGCTCGGCCAGGCCCGCAAGGTCGTCATCACCAAGGACGAGACCACCATCGTCGAGGGTTCGGGCGACCAGGGTCAGATCGAGGGCCGGGTCAACCAGATCCGCGCCGAGATCGAGAAGTCGGACTCCGACTACGACCGCGAGAAGCTCCAGGAGCGCCTCGCCAAGCTGGCCGGCGGCGTGGCCGTCATCAAGGTCGGCGCGGCCACCGAGGTCGAGCTCAAGGAGCGCAAGCACCGCATCGAGGACGCCGTCCGCAACGCCAAGGCTGCTGTCGAGGAGGGCATCCTCGCCGGCGGTGGTGTCGCGCTGATCCAGGCCGCCGCTGCTGCCTTCGAGAAGCTCGAGCTCGACGGCGACGAGGCCACCGGTGCCTCGATCGTCAAGGCCGCCATCTCGGCGCCGCTGAAGCAGATCGCCGTCAACGCCGGCCTCGAGGGCGGCGTCGTGGCGGAGAAGGTCGCCGGCCTCCCGCAGGGTCACGGCCTCAACGCCGCCACGGGCGAGTACGTCGACCTGCTGGCCGCGGGCATCATCGACCCGGCCAAGGTGACCCGCTCGGCGCTGCAGAACGCCGCGTCGATCGCCGCGCTGTTCCTCACCACCGAGGCCGTCGTGGCCGACAAGCCGGAGAAGGCCGCCGCTGGTGGCGACCCGACCGGTGGCATGGGTGACATGGGCGGCATGGGCTTCTGAGCGAGTCCCGCTAGCTCCACCAAGAGGGTCCCTCCTTCGGGAGGGGCCCTCTTGCGTTTCGGCGGGGATGTTCCTTCGTCAAGGTATGCAGGGAAAGGACCGCTTCCCTGGCGGAGCTCCGCAGGGGAGGTGACCCTTCGGCTGCATACCTTGACGAAGGAACCGCGCGCCGCCCCAGGACCACCCGGCTACGATCGTCGACATGGGCCCGAAGGTGGCGTCGGCGCTGGTGCTTTCGGCCGTGCTCCTCGCCGGATGCGGCGGTGAGCCGGCTGCGGCGCCGCAGTCCGGGACCCCGTCGCCGACGACCTCGCCGACACCAACGACACCCTCCCCGAGCCCGTCGGAGACGCTGCCGCCGGTGACCGACAAGGTCTCTCTCCCGCAGCTGATGCGGGAGGACTTCCCCGGCGGCGAGGTGAAGGTGCTGCGGGAGTCGGGGAGCACGGATGCCTACCGGCGCTTCGAGGTCAGCTACCCGAGCGGCCGGCTGACGATCACCGGGGTGCTCTTCCGGCCGCGGGGCGCAGGGCCGTTCCCCGGGATCGTCTTCGCGCACGGCCACATCGACACCGACATCTACGTCACCGGGCAGGGGCTGCGCCGCGAGCAGGACCGGCTGGCGCGGGAGGGCTACGTCGTCCTGCACACCGACTACCGCGGCCACGCTGGTTCGTCTCCCATCCCGGAAGGAACCGAGGAGGACGAGAGCCGCCTCGGCTACACCCGCGACACCATCAACGCCGTCCAGGCGATGAAGAGGCTTCCGTACGTCGACCCCGACCGCACCGCGCTGCTCGGCCGCTCGATGGGCGGGGGAGTGGTGATGAACGCGCTCGTCGCTCAGCCGGGGCTGGTGCGGGCCGGGGTGACGTACGCGTCGGTCTCCTCCGACATCGTCGACAACATCAACCGGTGGGCGGTGCCGTCGCGGCCCGACGAGGTGGCCCGGCTCTACCGGCAGTACGGCGACCCCGAGACGGAGCCGGAGTTCTGGGACGGGCTGTCGGCGCGGACGTACTTCGACCGCATCGCGGTCCCGCTCCAGATGCATCACGGGACCAATGACGAGTCCTGCCCGATCAGGTGGGCCTACACCACCAGGGACCTGCTGGAGGGCGCGGGCGTACGCCAGCGACTGTGGGTCTACCCCGGAGAGCAGCACGCCTTCGGGCCCCAGTGGGACCTCTCGATCCGACGGGTCATCGGGTTCCTCGATCGTCATCTGGCATGACCTGATCGGACGATGAGGACGGGCCCAGCGGCCCCATCCTTTTGGGGACTTTCGACACTGTCTCGACAACAGCTCGGTAACGCAACATTGGTGCTCCACACAGTGGCCGACTGCGGGGAAGCGTCTGGATCTGGGGGGCTTTGAAGCCCAAGGGAATATCCGGGTGAGGTTCTGCAGCGGCGGGCGGGGTCAGGGCTCTTCGAAGCCAGGGCCCCGCCTGCGTGTGTCAACGTGCGGGGGGCCGGAGGGGTCCACGGACGGCACCCAGTGATGAGGCATGATGTTGGCATGAGCGAGCGCCAGCGAGCGACAACAGGTCTCAGGCCGCCGCGGTCACCGTGGCGTTGGGTAGCGGCCGTGATCGCCGCCGCGGTCGTGCTCGTCGCCATCGTCGCCTCCTTCGGCCTCCTCAGCTCCGACGACTCTGCTGAGGACCCGCAGGCCGCACCTCCCTCGCCGACCGCGACGGTCACCGAGACCGCGCCGGTCCCGTCGTCTTCGGCTCCGGCGGAAGGTGCGGGGGCGACCGAGCTGACCGTCGTGGCGGACGCCGCCCGGTGCATCCCGCCGACCTCGAAGTGGCTCTCCCAGAACGCCGCGCTGGCCTTCGAGGGCACCGCGGAGAGCGTGAGCGAGAGCGAGGCCGTGCTGCGGGTGAAGACATGGATGTACGCCGACGGCGTCGGTGGCACCGACACCGTCCGGATCATCCTGCCCGCGCCGACCACGATCCCGATGCCCGAGTTCGAGAAGGGCAAGACCTACCTGGTCGCGGCCAAGGGCGATGCCAAGGTCATCGGCTGTGGCTACAGCGACGTCAAGGCCGCGAAGCTGCAGAAGCTCTACACCGCCGCGTTCAAGTGACGATGGTCGCCGGCCTGCTCCTGGCCGCCGGCGCCGGGCGGCGGATGGGCATGCCCAAGGCGCTGGTCGACGACTGGCTGGTGCGGTCGATCGAGGTGCTGCGCGAGGGCGGCTGCGAGGACGTGCTCGTCGTGCTCGGGGCCGCCGCCGAGGAGGCCCGCGCGCGGCTCCCGGAGGGGCAGCGGGTCGTCGTCGCCGATGACTGGGACGACGGGATGGGGGCCTCGCTCCGGGTCGGCCTGGCGGCTCTCGGGCCGGGCGTCGAGGTGGCCGTGGTCCATCTGGTCGATCTGCCGGACGTCGGGGCCGATGTGGTGGCTCGGGTGGTCGCGGCCGGCTCGGCCGGCGGGCTCGCCCGAGCGGCGTACGCCGGGGTTCCTGGCCATCCGGTGCTGATCGGGCGCGACCACTGGGCGGGGGTCCTCGAGACAGCCGTCGGTGACCAGGGCGCCCGGAGCTACCTGAAGTCCCACGACGTACGCCTGGTGGAGTGCGGCGACCTGGCCGGCGGGAACGACGTCGACCGCCGCTGAACGACATTCGTCCGCCCCCTCCTTCGAGGTTGTCCAACCCTGAGCCAACGCTTCGCGTTCTAGGCTCAGGACATGGAGTCACTGACGCCCCGGGAGATCGCTGACCGCCTGGCGGCGACCGGATACCTGGCCGACCCGGAGTTGGCGACGGTGACCTTCCTCGCGCTGCGGATGCAGCGACCGCTGCTGCTCGAAGGCGAGCCCGGGACCGGGAAGACCGCCCTCGCGGAGGCCGTCGCCGAGGCACTCGATCTGCCGCTGGTGAGGCTGCAGTGCTACGAGGGGATCGACGCCACCCAGGCGCTCTACGACTGGGACTTCGCCCGCCAGATCCTCCACCTGCGTGCCCTCGAGGCGGCCGGTGGCGCGGGAGAGGTGGAGGAGGCCGAGAAGTCCCTCTACGACGAGCGGTTCCTGCTCGCCCGCCCGGTGCTGGCCGCGCTGCGCCAAGCCCCGTCGGTGCTGCTCGTCGACGAGGTCGACCGGGCCGACGACGAGTTCGAGGCGTTCCTGCTCGAGGTGCTGTCCACCTACCAGGTGACGATCCCGGAGTTCGGGACCGTCGCGGCGACGGTCCCACCGATCGTCGTCCTCACCTCCAACCGCACCCGCGAGCTCCACGACGCCCTCAAGCGCCGCTGCCTCTACCACTGGATCGACCACCCGGGCCTGGCCCGCGAGATCGAGATCGTACGCAGCCGGGCCCCCGAGGTAGCCGATGAGCTCGCCCGCCAGGTGGTCACGGTGGTCCAGCAGCTGCGCGGCGCCGAGGGCGCGAACGCGTTGCTCAAGCCCCCGGGCGTCGCCGAGACCCTCGACTGGGCCCGCGCTCTGCACCACCTCGGGGTGGCCGAGATGGACCTGGAGACCGCGGCCGCGACGCTCGGCGCGCTCGTCAAGCATCGCGAGGACGCCGACCGCGTCCGGGCCGCCCTGGACCGGCTGCTGGCATGACGGCACACGAAGGCCCCGAGATCCTGCTCGGCTTCACCCGGGCGCTCAGGGCGGCCGGGGTGCAGGTGACCCAGGATCGCGCCCACGGCTTCCTGCAGGCGACCGCGATCGTCGGCGCCGGCGACCCGACCGCCACCTACACCGCCGGACGGGCCACGCTGTGCGCCGGCCCCGACGACCTGCGCCGCTACGACCAGGTCTTCGAGGCCTGGTTCGGGTCGTCCGCGACGCTGCCGGGGCCGCAGGGGCCGCCGCGTACGGTCTCGGTCACCTCGACCCTGCCCGAGACCGAGCCGCAGGAGGGCGAAGGAGAGGGCGAGGAGACCGACGACCTCATCAGGGCGCGGGCCAGCGACCTCGAGACCCTGCGCCACCGCGACGTCGCCGGCCTCGACCCGGCCGAGCAGGAGCGGGTCGCTGCGCTGATCGCTCGCCTCCGTCCGCGAGCCCCGCGCCGACGTACGCCACGCCAGGACCCGTGGCGGCGAGGGCGCGTCGATGCCCATCGCACCCTGCGGGCCAGCCTGCGACACCTCGGCGAGCCGGCCGGCATCCACTACCGCAGGCGTGGTGAGCGGCCGCGCCGCGTCGTGTGGCTGATCGACGTGTCCGGCTCGATGAGCTCTTATGCCGATGTGCTGCTGCGGGTCGCCCACCGGGTGAGCTCGACGACCGGGAGCGGGGCGGTGTTCACCATGGGGACCAGGCTCACCAACGTCACCCGCGCGCTGCGCCACCGTGACCCCGACCGCGCGCTCGTCGCGGCCGGCGAGACGGTGCCCGACTGGTCGGGCGGGACCCGGCTCGGTGACGACCTGCAGGCGTTCCTGCGGCGACACCAGGGTCTGGCCAGAGGTGCGGTGGTGGTCATCGCGAGCGACGGCTGGGAGCGCGGCGACACCGCGCTCCTCGAGGAACAGACGGCGAGGCTGCACCGTCTCGCGCACCGCGTGGTGTGGGTCAACCCACACCGTGGCAAAGTTGGATATGAACCACTGCAGCGAGGCATCGTCGCGGTGCTGCCGCACGTGGACGACTTCGTCGCCGGACATTCCCTGGCGACGTACGAGGATCTGGTGGAGGTGATCGCGCGTGCGTGACGTACTCGACGATCTGATGAAGTGGTGGGACTCCGGCGAGACCGTGGCGGTGGCCACCGTGGTGGCGACGTTCCAGTCGGCTCCCCGGCCGCCGGGCGCCTCGATGCTCGTCGGTCCCGACGAGACCGCGGTCGGCTCGGTCTCCGGTGGCTGCGTCGAGGGCGCGGTCTACGAGGTCGCCCGCGAGGTCGCGGCGACCGGTGCCCCGGAGCTCAACCGCTACGGCTTCTCCGACGACGACGCGTTCGCGGTCGGGCTGACCTGCGGCGGCATCCTCGACGTCTTCGTCGAGAAGGTGTCGAAGGAGACGTTCCCCGAGCTCGGCGAGCTCGCCGAGGACGTACGCAGCGGCAGCCCGGTCGCCCTGGCGACCGTCATCGAGCACCCGGACCCCGAGATCCTCGGGCGCCGCGTCCTCATCCGCCCCGAAGGGGTCAAGGGGTCGCTGGGCAGCGCCCGGATGGACGACGCCGTCCACGACGACGCGCTGGGGCTCCTGGCTCACGGCACCAACCAGACACTGTCCTACGGGATCGACGGCGAGCGCCGCGGCGAGGGCATGCGGGTCTTCGTCTGGTCCTTCGCGCCCAAGCCCCGGATGCTCGTCTTCGGTGCGATCGACTTCGCCGCCGCCGTCGCTCGCGTCGGTGCGTTCCTCGGCTATCACGTCACCGTCTGCGACGCCCGTCCGGTCTTCGCCACCAACTCCCGCTTCCCCTCGGCCGACGAGGTCGTCGTCGATTGGCCCCACCGCTACCTGGGCGCCGAGGTCGAGGCGGGCCGCATCGACCAGCGCACCGTGATCGCCGTCCTCACCCACGACCCGAAGTTCGACGTACCTCTCCTCGAGGTCGCCCTCCGACTTCCCGACGTCGCCTACGTCGGCGCCATGGGCTCGCGCCGCACCCACGACGACCGCCTCGCCCGCCTACGCGAAGCAGGCCTCACCGACGCCGAGATCGCTCGCCTGAGCAGCCCCATCGGCCTCGACCTCGGAGCCCGTACGCCGGAGGAGACCGCCATCTCCATCGCCGCCGAGATCGTCGCCGGCCGCTGGGGCGGCTCAGGCGAGCGCCTGGCCACCACCACCGGACGGATCCACGAGGACCGTTAGCCAGAGGACAGCAGACACTCGGCGCACCTGCGATCGAGCCACGATCTGGCTTGTTACGGTCGAAGTGTGAAGAGAACATGGCAGCTCGGGAATGTTCTGGCCCTCGTCTTTGCCCTGGTGGCCAACTTCCTGACCGGTGCGCAGATTCTCGATCTGCCACCGATCGGTGAGATATCGGACAAGTACGCGACCTACCTGACCCCGGCTGGATACGCGTTCTCCATCTGGACTCTCATCTATCTGCTGCTGATCGTCTTCGCGGTCTACCAGGCGAGGGACCTGCGTGATCCGCGCGATGACAACCAGGTCCCGCAGCTGCTCGGGCCGCTCTTCATCGTCGCCAGCATCTGCAACGGGCTGTGGACCTACGTCTTCGTGAAGGAATGGGTCGGCCTCTCCGTCGTCGTTCTGCTGGCTTTCACCGCAAGCCTCTATGCCGGGCTGTGGCGCCTCGGGGTGGGCACGACCCGGCCGTCCACCAAGGACTTCCTCATGGTCTGGCTGCCGCTGATGCTCTACACGGGATGGGTGACCGCGGCGAGCATCGTCAACATCGCGACCTACCTGGACTCGAAGGATGTGAGGGTCAGCCCGCTGGCCGCGATCGTGGTGATCGTGGTGCTCACCGTCGCGCTGCTGACGCTTCTGCTCAAGCGCAACCTGCGCGAACTGCTGATCCCCTGCGCCTGGGCGCTGGTCGCGATCGGTGTCCGCCAGATCCAGCTCTCGCAGAGCACACCGGTGGCGATCGTGGCGCTGGTCTGCGCCGGGATCCTGATCCTCGCGATGCTCCTCCACGGGATCGCTCGCGGACTGTCGTACGACGGACCGCACCGAAAGCGCTCCGACCTGACCGTCGGCACGCCGGGCTGAGCAGGAGCTCTACAGCTCCTTCTCGTAGTAGAGCGCCCGCGGCCCGGAGCCGCGGCCCTCATGGTTGTCGAAGCCGAACCTCTCGTACAGTGCGCGAGCCGAGGTGTCGTCCTCGCTGGTACCCAGATCCATGTACGTCGCGCCGCGGGCCTTCGCCTCGTCGATGATCGCCTGCAGCAGGACGGTGCCGAGGCCTTGCCCGCGGCGGTCGGGCACGATGTAGAGCTCGGCGAGGTAGGCCTCGAGCTCGTCGGCCGTGGTCTGCAGCCGGAAGCGGGTGATGCCGTGGCCGACCGCGGGGTCCCCGATCAGCATCACGGTCGTCTCGCCGTTCTCGACGAGCCGGCTCAGGTGCCGGGCGAGCTCGTCCGCGGGTGGGGCGGGGTAGGCGTACTCGGTGTTGAAGTCGACCTGCAGCCTGGCCGCGGTCTCGAAGTCGGCCCAGGTCGTGGCCGTGCGCGTGTCCATGCACCCACTGTGACAGCGCCGTGGGAGCCGTGATGGGGCGTGGCGTGATCGGGTACCGCAGGGGGAATCGTGTGGCACGTCACAGGTGCTACCTCCTCGAGGCCGCCCTCCGCCTCCCCGACATCGCCTACGCCGGCGCGATGGGCTCACGCCGCACCCACGACGACCGCCTCGCCCGCCCGGTCGAAGCCGGCCTCGCCGAGGAAGAGATCGCCCGCCTGAGCAGCCCCATCGGCCTCGACCTCGGTGTCCGTACGCCGGAGGAGACCGCCATCTCCATCGCCGCCGAGATCGTCGCCGGCCGCTGGGGCGGCTCGGGCGGGTCTGTCTTCTCGACTGTGTTCTTCGGTCTGACTTAGTTAGGGCCTAGGCGGTCGCCGTAGGCCACGGTCAGTTCGTTCAGGATGGTAGTCCAGTTGTTGATCCTTCCGGTCGGGTTCGGGCGGTTCTTCTCGCGGTGGTAGATGGTGAGGAAGAGGACCTTCATGGCCGCGTCGATGTCCGGGAACGAGCCCCGGCGCCTGACGGCGGCGCGGAAGCGGGCGTTGAGGGACTCGATGCCGTTGGTCGTGTAGATCAGCTTGCGGACCTCGGGCTGGTAGTCGAGGAACGGCACGAACTCGTCCCAGGAGTTGCGCCACAGTCGGATCAGGGCCGGGTACTTGATCCCCCAGCGTTCCTCAAACGCATCGAACTCGACCTCGGCCGCCTCCGGCGTGGGACTGGTGTAGACGACCTTGAGCTCGGCCGCGACCTGCTTCCAGTCTCGACGTTGGGTATAGCGCAGGCTGTTGCGGATCAGATGAACCAC